>CAIQOY010000041.1 GCA_903873565.1 uncultured Actinomycetes bacterium | reverse complement strand
TGCGGCTCCGCCGAGACGGGCATCCGCGACGAGGGCTTCGTGGCCGCGGGCGACCGCGCCGTCGTCTCGCCCGCGACGGGGGCCGCGGAGGAGGGGGCGGCGGTCGCGCCGCAGCCCGCCCCGGGCGTCGCGATCGTCTACTTCCTGCGCTACGACGAGCCCGCGCCGACCCGCCGCGGCGTCCCCGTCGGGGAGACCGTGGCGGAGACCGGCCTGGCGGCGCTGCTCGACGGCCCGTCGGCGGCGGAGCGCTCGCTGCGCTACTCCACGGCGATCCCCGCCGACACGCGCCTTCTGGCCTACGCGCAGGAGGGGCGCACCGCGGTCGTCGACCTCAGCGCGCTGCCCGACCCGGCGACGGACGGCGACCAGGAGGCCCTGCTCGCCCTCTACCAGGTCGTCTACACGGTCACGGCGGGCGGCGGGATCGACGCGGTGCGGGTGCGCGTCGACGGGCGCCCCTACGGCCTCGGCACCCTGACCGGCGACGCCGACGCGCTCGAGCCGCCCCTGACGCGCGCCGACCTCAGCTTCGTGGTAGGCGCGGAGGCGCAGCTGGGCAGCACCGGCTGCGCCGTCGCCAAGGCGGACGCCGAGCCGTTCGCGGGCGAGCCCTTCCTCGAGCTGACCCGCCCGCAGGACGGCGTGGTCGTGGAGGAGACCCTGCAGATCCGCGGGCGGCTCCTCTCCGACGGCGGCCCGATCGTGATCCGCCTGCTCCAGGACGGCCTCGAGGTCTCGAACCGCATCATCGACCAGCGCTGCCGCGGCGCCTTCTCGGCGACGGTGCCCGTGCCGCGCACCCTGGCGGGGCTCGTGGAGGTGGTCGTGTCGTCGCCGGAGACCGAGACGGCGCCCGCGCTCGAGGCGCGGCGGGTCGTCGAGATCGCCGGCGCCTAGCGCCCGCGTACGATGTGCCCATGAGCGGCGAGGGCGAGCGCACGATCGCGCAGAACCGGCGCGCCCGGCACGATTACCACCTGTCCGACAACGTCGAGGCGGGGATCGCGCTGACGGGCAGCGAGATCAAGTCGCTGCGCGCCGGCGCGGCCTCGATCAGCGAGGCCTACGCGATGATCCGCGGCGGCGAGGTCTGGCTGGTCGGCGCCACGATCGAGCCCTACCCGCAGGCCGGCATGCGCAACCACGACCGGCTGCGCGACCGCAAGCTGCTGCTGCACCGCCGCGAGATCGACAAGCTGCGGGCCCGCGTCGAGCAGAAGGGCTTCACGCTCGTGCCGATCCGGGTCTACCTCAAGGACGGGCGCGCCAAGGTCGAGCTCGCGCTCGGGCGCGGCAAGGACGCCCTCGACAAGCGCGACACGGTCAAGGCGCGCGAGGCGCGCCGCGACATGGACCGCGCCCTCAAGGAGCAGCGCTGAGCGGGCGGGGCGGGGGCATCGCCCTCGTCGTCGGGGCGGTGCTCGCCGCTGGGATGCTGGTCGGCGGGTTCGCCGCGCTCGGCGGCGCGGACCGGCTGCGGCCGGCGGAGGCCGCGGCCGCGGCCCCGACGCCCGAGGAGTGCGCGGCCACCGAGCCCGAGCAGGCGGGCGGCGCGGCCGAGGCGCTGGCCGCGGAGATCCTGCTGGCCTCGATCCGCGACGCCGCCTGCCGGCTCGAGGTGCCCCGCGCGGACCTCGTGCTCGCGCTGGGCCAGAGCGCGTCGGTGGCCGACGCCGCCCGCCGGCTCGGCGTCGAGCCGGCCGCGCTCGAGGAGGCGGTGCTGGGCTCGATCGAGGACGCGGTCGCCGCGGCCGAGGCCGACGGGCGCGTGACGCCCGCCACGGCGCTCGCCGTGCGCACCCTCGTCGACGTGGTGCCGCCCGATCGCCTGCTGGCCGCCGCCCAGGGCGGCGGCGACAGCTGCGGCGAGCTGCCCTGGAAGCCCGTCGACACGCTCGACGAGGTGGCGGCCCAGATCGGCATCAAGACGGGCCTGCGCACCGCCTGCGCGCTCGGGATCGCGCCGCTCGAGGCGGTCACCGCCCTCGCCGACCCGGCGGGCCTCGACGGGCTGGTGACGCGCTCGGGCCGCAGCGCCGACGAGGTCACGCAGGTCGTGCGCACCGCGATCGGCGAGTCGCTCGTGGAGGCCGAGACGGCCGGGGCCCTGACCCCGACCGAGGCCACCGTGCTCGGGGCGGCCGCCCGCGTGGCGCCCGTCGAGCGCCTGCTGGCGATCGTGCGCGGCGACGACGACCCCTGCGAGCCGTTCCCGTGGCCGGGATCGGAGACGCGCGGCGAGGCGCTCGCCGCCGTCGTCATGATCGGGGCCGTCCAGGCGGCCTGCGAGCTCGACGTCGCGACCTTCGACGTGTTCGCGGCGCTCGCCTCCCAGCAGGAGCTCGACGCGCTGCTGGCCGCCTCCGGGCGCACCCAGGCCGCGGTGGAGGAGGCGCTGCGCCGCGGCCTCGACCAGGGCCTTGACGAGGCCCAGGACGCCGACGCGATCGGCGGGATCGAGGCGCTGCTCCTGCGCGCCGTGCTCAGCCAGGTCGGCATCCTCGACCTCCTGCGCAACTTCAGCGCCTAGCCGACTGCGTGTATCATCTGCAACGTCCCCAAGGGGGCGTCACGGCTTCGACGTGGTCGTCTACAGGGACGGGTTGCGAGCCGAGGATGTCGGTTGGCCTCGTAAAAGAACCCGGCACCATGAACTGCGAAGTCCGACACGGACATCGCCTTCGCCGCCTAGGCAACTAGGTCCGCGAAACGCCCTCGTCCCCTGGGCCCGTGGGGGGCGACCGGCGTAAAGCAACGGGCTCGTCCCCCGGCGGAGTGACGCGCCACCGGGGGAGACACCATGCGTCTGGCCCGAGATACGCCGGCCCGCAGAGCCGACTCGGGTGAGATCGATCAGCGGGCTACGCTCGTAGACGCCCGTTCCGAGCGGTCGCGGACCCGGGTTCGACTCCCGGCGCCTCCATCACCGAACGGCACGGCCCCGGCGCTCGGCGCCGGGGCCGCCGCGGATCCGGCGGGGAACTACGCCATCCGCCCGCCGCCCGCTGCCTACCGTCATGGCCGTACCCCCCTGAGGAGGCGATATGGCCAGTATCAGCGGCAAGAGCGCGTGGGCCGGCGCGAGCATCCTGTTCACGACGGCGATGCTCCTCGTCGTCGGCATCTTCGACGTCATCCAGGGCCTCGTGGCCCTGTTCCGCGACGACGTCTTCGTGGTCGGGTCGAGCGGGCTGGTCCTGACCACGGACTGGACGACGTGGGGGTGGGCGCTGATCGCGTGGGGCGCGGTGATGATCCTCGCCGCGGCGTCCCTCTACGCGGGCGGCGGCTTCGGGCGCTGGTTCTCGATCCTGGCGGTCGCCGTCAACATGATCGCGCAGTTCGCGTTCTTCCCGGCGTACCCCCTGTGGAGCCTGCTCGTGATCGGCGCGTCGCTCGTGATCCTCTGGGCCCTGACCCTCGGCTGGTCCGAGTCGATGGGCTCCTCGGCGCCGCGCTGAGCGCGGTCCGCGCCGCGCCGCCGCGAGTCCCCCTCCTCGCACCGGCGCGGCGCGCTCCCGCGGGCCCTCGTCCGGGCCGCCCGCGGCGGCGATAGTGCCGGTAGGATCCCCGCATGGCGACGTCCCCTCCCGACGCGATCGCGCCCGTCCGCGACCTCGAGGCGCTCGCCGCCGTCCAGCGGCGCGTGCTGTGGCTCGCGACGCGGATGATCGACTACGCCAACCGCGAGCGGCCGAAGGGCGACCAGCTCAAGGTCGGCGGCCACCAGGCCTCGTCGGCGTCGCTGGTGACGGCGATGACGGCGCTCTACTTCGACTGGCTCAAGGCCGGCGACCGCGTCGCGGTCAAGCCGCACGCCTCGCCCGTCCTGCACTCGATCAACTACCTGCTCGGCCGCCTCGACCGCGAGTACCTGACCACGCTCCGCGACTTCGGGGGCCTGCAGTCCTACCCCTCGCGCACGAAGGACCCGGACCCGATCGACTTCTCGACGGGCTCGGTCGGCCTCGGCGCCGCCGCGCCGCTCTTCGCGAGCGTCGTCGACCGCTACGTGGGCAGCCACTTCGACATGCCGGCGGGCCGCCGCTTCGTGGCGCTGATCGGCGACGCCGAGCTCGACGAGGGCAACGTCTGGGAGGCGCTCGCCGACCCGGCCGCGCGCGGCCTCGGCCAGCTGACCTGGATCGTCGACTTCAACCGCCAGAGCCTCGACCGCGTCATCCCGGGCGTGCGCTCGCAGGAGTTCACGCACGTCTTCCGCGACCACGGCTGGCAGGTCGAGGTCGTCAAGTACGGCACCCGCCTGCGCGAGGCCTTCGCGCGCGACGGCGGCGACACCCTCGAGCGGCGCATCGACGACATGCCCAACCAGGAGTACCAGGCGCTCCTGCGCACCCCGGGCGCCGACGTGCGCGCGCGGATGGTGGACGGCGCGCCGAAGGGCGACCGCAAGGCGCTCGCGCGGATCCTCGACGACTACCCGGACGGGGAGATCGTCGGCCTGATCGGCGACCTCGGCGGCCACGACCTCGGCGACATGCTGGCCGCGCTCGAGCGCGCCGACCAGGACACCGAGCGGCCGACGGTGATCTTCGCCTTCACCGTCAAGGGCTGGGGCCTGCCGATGGCGGGCCACCCGCTCAACCACTCCGCGCTCCTGACCGGCGACGAGATCGACGTCCTGCGCGGCGCGATCGCCGACCCCGCCGACGAGTGGGCGGGCTTCGCCCCCGACACGCCGGAGGGGCGGCTCTGCGCGAGCGCGGCCGAGCGATTGTCCGAGCGCCACGCGCCGGCGCCGACCCGCGTCGACCCGTACGCGATCCCGCACGAGTTCGGCGCGACGCCGACGCGCGCGATGTCGAGCCAGGACGCCTTCGCGCGCTGCCTGCAGGACCTCGCCGGGGTCGACGAGGTCGCGAACCACGTGGTCACCACGAGCCCGGACGTGTCCATCTCGACCGGCCTCGGCGGCTGGATCAACAAGCGCGGCGTGTTCGCGCCCGTCGAGGAGGAGGTCTTCGAGCTCGAGGACTCGGGCCCCCTCAAGTGGGCGCCCGGCCCGAAGGGCCAGCACATCGAGCTCGGCATCTCGGAGATGAACCTGTTCCTCTTGCTCGGCCAGCTCGGCCTCGGCGCCGAGCTGCACGGCACGCAGCTGCTGCCCGTCGGCACCGTCTACGACCCGTTCGTCTGCCGCGGCCTCGACGCGCTGATCTACTCCGTCTACTCGGGCGCGCGCTTCGTCTTCGCCGGCACCCCGTCGGGGGTGTCCCTGTCGCGCGAGGGCGGCGCGCACCAGTCGTCGATCACGGCCTCGATCGGCATGGAGCTGCCCGGGCTGACCCTGTGGGAGCCCGGCTACGCCCTCGAGACCGAGTGGGTGATGCTGCACGCGCTGCGCGACATCGTGCGCCCCGACGGCGAGGCCCACTACCTGCGCCTCTCGACCACCCCGGTCGCCCAGGACGCCTTCGGCGCCCTGCTCGAGCGCTCCGACCGGGCCGCGCTTCGCGACGACGTGCTGGCCGGCGGCTACCGGCTCGCCGAGCCGGCCGTCGCGGATCCCGCCTCGCGCGTCCTGATCGCCACCTGCGGGGCGATGCTGCCGCAGGTGCTCGCCGCCCGCGATCTCCTCGCCGACGAGGACGTCGGCGCCACGATCATCAACATCACGAGCCCCGACCGGCTGTTTAGGGCGCTGCGCACCCGCACGGGCGCCCTGCGCTCCGGCCGGCTGTCGGACCCGTCGATCCTCGAGCGGCTCGTCCTGCCCGAGGAGCGCGGCCTGCCGCTGGTCACGGTGCACGACGCCGCACCGCACGCGCTCGCCTTCCTCGGCGCCGCCTTCGGCTCGCCGCTGATCCCGCTCGGCGTCGATCGCTTCGGCCAGTGCGGCTCGCAGCCCGAGGTCTACGAGTGGCTCGACCTCTCCGCCGAGGCCATCGCCGAGGCCGCGATCGCCGGCCTCTGGCGCCCGGGCGCCTGAGGCCCGCTCAGGCGTAGCGGCGCACGGCGACGGCCGAGGCCGCGGCCACGCTGGCGAGCAGGAGGAACGAGATCTCCGCGGAGACCCCGCCGTGCACGAGCCCGGCGCCGATCGCGCCGATCGCGGCCGCCGGGCCCCAGAAGACGTTCATCAGGAAGGTGGCCCCGGCCGGGTCCCCGCCCTCCGCGATGATGCCGTCGCCGATCAGCGCCAGCCCCGGGCCGGCCACGGTCAGCATGAAGGCGCCGGCGACGGCGATCAGGACGACGGTGGAGATCTCGAAGGAGACGGCGGCGATCAGGGCGATCGCGATCGCGGCCACGACGAGCGCGAGCATCAGCGGCTTGCGGCGGCCCATGCGGTCGCTCGCGTGGCCGAGGCGCGGGGCGAGGAAGACGTTGATGATCGCGATGCCGCTGAAGGCGCTGGCCACGATGATCGAGCCGGCGCCGAGCTCGTGCAGGCGGTAGGTGCCCGATACGGTCAGGACGCCGAGGGCGAACCCGGGCACCGAGGTGATCCAGAGGCCGATCCGGACCTGGCGGGAGCCGAGGTGGCGCAGCACGGCGCGCGGGGAGGGGAGGGGGTCGCTGGTGGTCGAGGGCAGGCGCGAGAGCAGGAGCGCGATCACGGCCTGGCCGGCCGCCACCGCGGAGAACACCGGCGTGCGGCCGAACTGCGAGGCCAGGGCGCCGACCAGCGGGCCGAGCGCCGAGCCCGCGGCGGAGCCGCTGTAGACGGTGCCGATCGCGCCGCCGCGGCGGTCGTGGCCGGCCATCGCCCCGGCCGCCGTGAGGACGCCCGTGTAGGCGATCACGCTGCCGGCGCCGACCAGGGTGCGGGCCCCGAGCAGCGTGGCGTAGCCGTCGCCGTAGGCGAAGAGCAGGGTCGCGACGGCGACGGCGGCGACGCCCGCCGTGGCGGTCGCCCGCGGGCCGATCCGCCCGACGATCACGTAGGCCGGCAGGGCTCCGGCCCAGTAGCCGATCGCGTACCCCGCCACGAGCAGGCCGGCCTGCTCGTGGTTGAAGCCCTCCGCGTTGTCGAGCTGGTCGAGGAGCGGCGCGAGCGCCGTGTAGAAGAGCGACTCGGACATCGCCCCGAGCGCGCAGATCAGGATCGCCAGGCGCAGGTTCGCGATGCGCATGCGGCGCAGCGTAGTGGGCGCCGCTACGGTGCGGCTGTGGCCGAGCGCGCCCCCCAGCTGCCCGCCGAGACCGACGCGCAGGGGCGCTTCGTGCGGCAGGCGAGCCGCTTCCTCGACCACGTCTGCCCCGACGGCACGACCGACTACCCGGCGCAGGCGGGGCGCTACGTGCTCTACGTGTCGTACGCCTGCCCGTGGGCGCACCGGACGATCATCGTGCGCCGGCTCAAGCGCCTCGAGGACGTCGTGCCGATGGCGGTCGTCAACCCGTACCGCGACGAGCGCGGCTGGGGCTTCGGGGAGCCCGTCGGCTCGGAGGCCGACCCCCACGAGGGCTTCCGGTTCCTGTCCGAGGCCTACGCGATCGCCGACCCGGGCTACGCGGGCCGCGTGACCGTGCCGACCCTGTGGGACACCGAGACCCGCACCATCGTCTGCAACGAGTCGGCGCTCGTGATGCGGATGCTCGACCGGGCCTTCGACGACTTCACGGACGTGCGCCTCGACCTGCGCCCGCCGGCGCTCGTCGAGGAGATCGACGCGCTCGAGGACGAGATCTACGAGGACGTCAACAACGGCGTCTACCGCTGCGGCTTCGCCGCCACGCAGGAGGCCTACGACGAGGCCGTCGGGCGGCTGTTCGCGCGGCTCGACCTGCTCGACCGCCGCCTCGCGGACCGCCGCTTCCTGATGGGTCCCGCGATCACCGAGGTCGACTGGCGGCTGTTCACGACGCTGGTGCGCTTCGACCCGGTCTACGTGGGGCACTTCAAGGCCAACGTGCGCCGGATCGCCGACTACCCCAACCTCGGCCCGTACCTGCGCGACCTCTACCAGCACCCCGGCATCGCCGAGACCGTGCGGCTCGACGAGATCAAGCGCCACTACTACACGACGCACCTGGGCCTGAACCCGCTCGGGCCGATCCCGGCTGGACCGGCACTCGACTGGGACGCGCCGCACGGGCGCGGGGCGCTCGGGGGCTGAGGCGCTCGGGAAACGCGAACGGCCCCGCACAGCGGGGCCGTCGAGAGCGGATGATGGGGCTCGAACCCACGACCTTCGCCATGGCAAGGCGACGCTCTAGCCAACTGAGCTACATCCGCGTAGGTGCGGAGTATAGCCGCAGCCCGCGGGTCGGCGGCGCGGGTCCGGCCGGGGCCGGGCGGTGCCGGTAGGCTGCCCGCATGCGGGCGGATCGCCGTCCCGCCTACGCCGCTGGAAAGGAGCGACATGGACGCCGGAACCCCCAGGACCGTGCGTGCCCCGCGCGGCCCCGAGCTGACCTGCCGGGGCTGGCTGCAGGAGGCCGCGCTGCGGATGCTGATGAACAACCTCGACCCCGAGGTGGCCGAGGCCCCCGACAAGCTGGTGGTCTACGGCGGCACGGGCAAGGCCGCGCGCTCCTGGGAGGACTTCGACCGCATCGTCGAGACGCTCAGGCGGCTCGGCGACGAGGAGACGATGCTCGTGCAGTCCGGCCGCGTGGTCGGGGTGTTCCCGACGCACCGGATGGCGCCGCGCGTCCTGATCGCCAACTCGCTGCTCGTGCCCGAGTGGGGCACCTGGGACGAGTTCCGGCGGCTCGAGGCGCTGGGGCTGACGATGTACGGGCAGATGACCGCGGGCTCGTGGATCTACATCGGCACGCAGGGCATCGTGCAGGGCACCTACGAGACGTTCGCCGCGATCGCCGACCAGCGCTTCGGCGGCTCGCTGACCGGCCGGCTGGTCCTGACCGCGGGCCTCGGCGGGATGGGCGGCGCGCAGCCGCTCGCCGTCACCCTCAACGGCGGCGTCGCGCTCTGCATCGAGGTCGACGGGGAGCACATCGACCGCCGCATCCGCGAGCGCTACCTCGACGAGCGGATCGACGACCTCGACGAGGCGATCGCCCGCGTCGAGCAGGCGCGCACGGACGGCGAGGCGGTCTCCGTCGGCCTCCTCGGCAACGCCGCCGAGGTGCTGCCGGCGCTCCTCGAGCGCGGCTTCGCCCCGGACGTGGTCACCGACCAGACGTCCGCGCACGACCCGCTCGTCGGCTACATCCCGCAGGGCTTCTCGGTGGAGGGCGCCGAGGACCTGCGCGAGGTGCACCCCGACCGCTACATCGACCTCGCCCGCCAGTCGATCGTGCGCCACGTCCAGGCCATGATCGAGTTCAAGGCGCGCGGGGCGGAGGTCTTCGACTACGGCAACGCGCTGCGCACCGAGGCGCGCACGGGCGGCCTGCAGAACGCGTTCGACTACCCGGGCTTCGTGGAGGCCTACGTGCGGCCGCTCTTCTGCCGC
The DNA here is from genome assembly GCA_903873565.1 of uncultured Actinomycetes bacterium. Lineage (GTDB taxonomy): Bacteria > Actinomycetota > Thermoleophilia > Gaiellales > F1-60-MAGs149 > F1-60-MAGs149. The sequence continues at coordinate 20,043 of CAIQOY010000041.1, read as the reverse complement.
GGGATCGGCCCCTTCCGCTGGGCGGCCCTGTCCGGCGACCCGGCCGACATCGCGGTCACCGACCAGGCGATGCGCGAGCTGTTCCCCGAGAACGAGAAGCTGCAGCGCTGGCTCGACGGCGCCCAGGAGCGGATCGCCTTCCAGGGCCTGCCGGCCCGCATCTGCTGGATCGGCCACGGCGACCGCCACCGCGCGGGGCTGCGCTTCAACGAGCTGGTGGCCTCCGGCGAGGTGTCGGCGCCGATCGTGATCGGCCGCGACCACCTCGACTCCGGCAGCGTCGCCTCGCCGTACCGCGAGACGGAGGGGATGCGCGACGGCTCCGACGCGATCGCCGACTGGCCGGTCCTCAACGCGATGCTCAACGTGGCGTCGGGGGCGGCCTGGGTGGCGCTCCACCACGGCGGCGGCGTCGGCATCGGCCGCTCGATCCACTCGGGCGCGCAGGTCGTGGCCGACGGCACCGACGAGGGCGCGCTGCGCCTCGAGCGCGTGCTCTGGAACGACCCGGGCACCGGCGTCATGCGCCACGCCCACGCCGGCTACGACATCGCGATCGACGCGGCCCGCTCCGGCGGCCTCGACCTGCCGGGGGTGAGCGCGTGAGCTGGCTCGTGCCCGACCTCGTGCTCGATCCTGACGGGCTCCGCCGCGGGCTCGCCGTGCGGATCGAGGACGGGCGGATCGCGGAGGTCGCGCCGGCCGACGCGGCGCCGGCCGACGCCATGCGCCTGAGCCGGTCGGCGCTCGCGCCCGGGTTCGTCAACGCGCACTCGCACGCCTTCCAGCGCGACCTGCGCGGCGCCGTGGAGCGGATCGACCCGCAGAACCCCGACGACGACTTCTGGACCTGGCGCGAGGAGATGTACGCCCAGGCGGGCCGCATGGATCCCGACGCGATCCACGACGTGGCGCGCCGCTGCTACCGGCAGATGCGCGCCTCGGGGGCGACGTCCGTGGGCGAGTTCCACTACGTCCACCACCAGCCCGACGGCACGCCGTACGCACGGCCCAACGCGCTGGCCGAGGCGGTCTGCGCGGCGGCCGAGGCCGAGGGCCTGCGGATCGCCCTCCTGCTCGTGGCCTACGAGCGGGGCGGCGAGGGCATCTCGCCGACGCCGGGCCAGCGGCGCTTCTGCGACCCGTCCGTCGAGGCGTACCTCGAGCGGCTCGACGCCCTGCGCGCCTGGGCCGCCGACCGCCCGCTGGTCACGGTGGGGGCGGCGCCGCACTCGATGCGGGCCGTCTCGCCGGCCTGGCTCGGCGCGATCGGGGCCCACACCCGGGAGCACGGCCTCCCGCTGCACATCCACGCCGACGAGCAGCCGCGCGAGATCGCCGAGTCGCTCGAGTGGTACGGCCTCCGACCCGTCCAGGTGATCGACGAGGCGGGCGCGCTCGACGCGCGCACCGTGATCGTGCACGGCACCCACTGCGACGACGCCGAGCTCGACCTCCTCGCCGAGCGCGGCGCGGGCGTCTGCGTCTGCCCGACCACCGAGGCCAACCTCGGCGACGGCTACGCGCCCGTCCGGCGCATGTTCGAGCGGGGCATCCCCGTCTCGCTCGGCTCCGACTCCAACACGATCCTCGACCCGATCGTCGAGGCGCGCGAGCTCGAGGCGATGGCGCGGCGCACCGCCGGCCAGCGCAACGTGCTGGTGCGGCCCGGCGACCCCGGCCCCGCGGGCTACCTGCTCGAGTGCTCGTGGGACTCGGGCGCCCGTGCGCTCGGGCTGCCCCTGCCGCGGATCGCCGTCGGGGCGCCGGCCGACCTGATCGCGATCGACCTCGACGACGACGAGATCGCGGGCGTGGCCGACGAGCACCTCGCGGCGGCGATCATGCTGGCCGGCTCCAGCCGGCTCGTGACCAGGACGTGGGTCGCCGGGGCCTAGTGCCCAGTCAGCCAGTCGACGATCCGGCCGGAGATCGACGTGCGGGTGCCCGTCTCCTCGGCGGCCTCGGCGATGCGCAGGAGCCGCAGCGAGCCGTTGGCGGCGATCCAGCGCAGGGGCTCGGGCTCCCAGTTGCGCGACCGGTGGTTGACCCACGGCAGGGACACGATGTCGGAGTCGCGCTCGGTGATCAGGTCGGCGAGGGTGCGGCCGGCGAGGTTGGTGACGGCGACGCCGTCGCCGACGTAGCCGCCGGCCCAGCCGATGCCGGTGCGCCGGTCGAGGCCGACCGAGGCGTTGAAGTCGCGCGGGATGCCGAGGACGCCCCCCCAGGTGTGGGTGATCCCGAACTCGCGCGCCGCCGGGAACAGCCGGTCGATCACGCCCTTCAGGCGCTGGTGCACCGGCAGGTCGTGGAAGTCGGTCTCGAGGCGGCTGCCGAAGATGTACGGGTGGCCGCGCCCGCCCAGCGCGATGCGGTCGTCGGCGGTGCGCTGCGCGTAGATGAACAGGCGCCGGCCGTCGGAGAGCACCTCGCGGCCGTCCCAGCCGATCTCGTCCCAGGCCGCCTGCGGCAGGGGCTCCGTGGCCACCATGCAGGAGGCGAACGGCATCAGCCGGCGCTTCTCGCCCTTGAGCTCGGGCGTGAAGCCCTCCGTCGCGCGGATCACGATGTCCGCGTGGACGGTGCCGCGGTCGGTGACGACGCGGCCCTGCCCGATCTCGGTGGCGCGGGTGCCCTCGTAGATGCCGGCGCCCTTGCGCTCCACGGCGTCGGCGAGGCCGCGCGCGAGCCGGGCGGGGTGGATGCGGGCGGCGTGCGGGCAGAAGACGGTGCCGAGCGCCCCGGGCACGTTCGTGCGCGCGCGCGTCTCCTCGGCGGAGAGCAGCCGGTAGTCGGCGTCCGTGTGCCCGAACGCGTGGTGGCCCTCGACCGCCGCCTTGGCGTGCATCAGGCCGACCGGCGTCATCGCCATGGTCGACCAGCCGCCCTTCAGGTAGTGGGCGTCGATGCCCTCGCGGTCGAGGACGGCGCCGACCTCGTCGATCGTGTCGAAGCAGGCGCGCTCGTAGCGCATCACCCCGTCCCTGCCGTACTGCTCGACGAGGCGGTGGCGGCTGCCGGGCAGCCCGCCGTAGCACCAGCCGCCGTTGCGGCCCGAGGCGCCGTAGCCGGCGATGTCGGACTCGACGATCACGACGCGCAGCCCGGGGTCGGCCTCCATCAGGTAGTAGGCGGTCCACAGGCCGGTGAAGCCGGCGCCGACGATCGCCACGTCCGCCTGCACGTCGCCCGGCAGGGGGGCGCGGCGGTCGAGATGCCCGGGCACGGTGTCGTGCCAGTAGCTGACGGCGCGGTAGCGGGCGTCCTCCGCCGAGCCCGCGGCGGCGTCGGTGCGCGTCTGGTCGAGGGTGGCCATGGCGCGAGTCTAGCCGCGCGCCGCGTCAGCCCGCGTGGTCGACGGCGTCGAGGACGGCCGGGTCGACGAGGCCGAGGCGGAAGGCGCGGCTGACGGCCTCGGCGCGGGTGCGGCAGCCGAGCCGGCGGTAGACCACGCGCAGGTGGTTCTCGACGGTGGTCTCGGCGATCCAGAGGCGCTGGGCGATCTGCCGCGAGGTCAGCCCGAGGCAGAGCAGGTGCAGGACCTCGAGCTGCCGCTCCGTCAGCCCGGACTCGCGCGGGCCGCTGTCGGGCACCGACAGCGCCATCACCACGGCGCCGCCGCCCTCCCGGGGACGCGCGTCGAGGAGGACGGGCACGCCGTCCAGCAGCACGCGCCGGCGCACCGCCTCGCCGCCGGCGGCCTCGCGCAGGAGCCCCGCGATGCCGGGGTGGCGCAGGTCGAGCGCCACGCCGGGCCGCAGGTCGAGCGAGTCGGGCAGACCGCCGCCGACGAGGGCGTCCTCGATGACGAGGGCGCGGTCGACCGTCCAGCCGGCGAACGGGAGCGCGGCGAGCGCCGCGGGGAGCGTGGTGGTCGTCATCGGGTTCTCGGCACCGGCGGAGCGGTCCGCCGGCGGCCTCCACTGGACCTATCGCCCCGCGGGCGCCCGCGGACGACCCTAGGGGCGGATGTCGAGCTCGATCGCGCCGTCGGGCAGGGTGCGCGCGTTCCAGTCCCGCCAACGCGGCGCGAGCTCCGCGACGCTGTCACCGCGCTCGTCGAGGCGCACGGCGGGGCTGCCGCCGGGCTCGACCAGGTAGCGGTACCAGCAGAGATCCCAGGCGATCGTGATCGCGACGCCGGGCCGGCGGCCGCCGAACGCGACGACGCCGACGCGGGGCTGCCCGAGGCTCTTCGCGATGCCGGTGATCGTGCCGCGGTACGGGCTCGCGTTGAAGACCTCGACCCCGACCACCATCGTGGTGGCGCGCGCGACCTCGTCCGACGTGCCGAGGCCGTGCGGGGCGAGGACGGGGTCCGCGGGGTTGATCTCGGCGGACCGCTGGCCGCCGGCCAGGAGGCGCCGCAGGACGCCGCCCGTGCGCGGCGCGGCGACCGGTGGGGGCGCCGCGCGGCCCTCCTCGACCCAGCCGTCGCCGCGGGCCTGGCTGGCGCACAGCCGGCAGACCGTCCGCGAGCGCCCCTGGTGCGCGAAGCGCAGGGGCTCCTCGCCGAGGAGGATCGTGCGCTCGCAGACGGCGCAGGATGTCATCTGGTTCGGATCGGTGAGGAGTCGGGGGGTCGTCGCCACGGGCTGGGCATGATACGACGGCGGAGGCGTCGGCGGGCCCCTAGCCCTCGCCGCGCGGGTGCGCGCGGGCGTGGGCCGCGCGCAGGTGCGGCAGCCCGAGGTGGGTGTAGACCTCGGTGGTGGCGAGCGAGGCGTGGCCGAGCAGCTCCTGGATGGCGCGCAGGTCCCCGCCGCCCTCCAGCATGTGGGTCGCGTAGGCGTGGCGCAGGGCGTGGGGGCCGTGCGGCTCAAGGCCGACCGAGCGCAGGCGCCGGGTCAGGGCGCGGCGCACCCCGGAGGTCTCGAGGCGCCGGCCGCGGGCCGACAGGAGCAGGGCGGGCGGGGAGTCCGCGGTGGCCACGGCGCCCCGTCCGCGCTCGAGCCAGGCGTCGACCGCGCGGGCCGCGGGCTCGCCGATTGGCACCAGGCGCGTCTTGCCGCCCTTGCCGGTCACGCGCAGGGTGCGGGCGTCGAGGCCGTCGAGGTCGAGGGCGCAGACCTCGGCGGCGCGCAGGCCCGCGCCGTAGAGGAGCTCGAGCAGCGCGCGGTCGCGCAGGCCGAGCGGGTCGTCGGGCCAGGCGGTGTCGAGCAGGCGCGTGGTGTCGCGGGCGTGGGGGACGGCCGGGAGCCGCCGCGGGCGCTTCGGGCCGGGGATCTCGGCGGCGGGGTCGCGGGCGGCGTCGCTGGCGATCCGGCGGTGCAGGCCGCGCACGGCGGACAGCCGCCGGGCCCGGGTCGTGGGGGCGAGGCCGCTGGCGGCCAGGTGCGCCGCGTAGGCGCGCACGTCGGCGCGCGACGCGTCGGCGGGCGTCGTGCCCCGCGTCTCGAGCCAGCCCGCGTAGTCGGCGAGGTCGGAGCGGTAGGCGCGCAGGGTCGCGGGGCTCGCCCCGCGCGCGGCCAGCGCGGCGAGGTGGTCGGCAACCGGATCGGCGACGGCGGGCATGGTCGCGAGTTCGCCGCGGGCCGGCGCTTTCTTGCCTCAGCGGCGGGCGCGGCGGGCCGCCGTCGCGGCCATCGTCAGCAGCCAGACGGCGAGCACGGCGGCGCCGATCGCGGCGATGCCGAGCCCGCCGCGCCAGGCCGCCACGGCGATCACGCCGAGGCCGACGGCGAGGGCGGCGAAGAGGGCGGCGATGGCCACCCCCCAACCGTGCCACGTGGGCGGGCCCCCTGTCCAGCGCGGCGGGACCCGGACGGGGCGTAGAGTGTGTCCCGATGCGCCGGGTCGCCGTCCTCGCCCTCGCGGCCCTGGCCGTGGTCCTCGCCACCGCCGCGGCCGCGCCGGCGGCCGAGCGGGGGTCGCGGATCGTCGGCGGTGCGCCGACCACGACCGCCCAGTGGCCGTGGATCGCCTACCTGGAGATGGAGTACGACCCGGAGACCCGCTGGTCGTGCGGCGGATCCGTGGTCGCGCCGCGCCTGATCCTGACCGCCGCGCACTGCGTGCTCGAGCAGGGCACCCCGCTGCGCCCGCGGATGATCGCCGGCGTCGTCGGCCGCACCGACCTCAACGCCGCGGACGGGGTCGAGTTCGGCGTCTCGCGGATCGCCGTGCACCCCGACTACCAGCGCGATCGCGGCTTCGACGGCGGTCCGTTCGACGTGGCCGTCATCGAGGTCAACGTGGACCTGCCGGCGCCGGCGATCCCGCTCGCCACCGCCGCGGAGGCCGCCTACTACGCGCCGGGCGTCGTGGCGCGGGTGGCGGGCTGGGGGCTGACGGCGCAGGGCGGGAAGGCCTCGGACGTGCTGCTGCAGGTCGACCTTCCGATCGTCTCGGACGCGGACTGCGCGCGGCTCGACGAGATCCCCCAGTCGGAGGCCGCGAAGATGATCTGCGCCGGGCGCGCGGAGGGCGGCATCGACTCGTGCCAGGGCGACAGCGGCGGCCCGCTGATCGTGCTGGCCGGGGCGGAGACGCCCGACCCGGCCGACGACCGCTGGCTGCTCGCCGGCACGGTCTCGTGGGGCTACGAGTGCGGCGCGCCCAACCGCCCCGGGCTCTACGCCCGCGCCGCCACGTACACGTCCTGGGTCGCGGGGCTCGTCGCCGGCGATCCCGTCGTGTGGGGCCGGGCGACGGACTCGAAGCCGCCGACGGTGCGGCCACGGGCCGCGCAGGCGACGGCGGGGACCCGCGTCGAGCTGTCCTACCGGGTCAGCGGCGAGACGGGGAAGACGCGCGAGACGATCACGATCCGCCGGCGCGCCGGCGGCACCGTGCTGCGCAAGCTGACCACCAAGCTCGCGGTCAACCCGGTCGGCAGGGACGTCGCGGTGCGCTGGAAGGTGCCGGGCACCTACGGCGGCGCCTACGTGTGGTGCGTCAGCTCGCGCGACGAGGCCCGCAACGCGTCGAAGCCGGCCTGCGCGAAGCTGACCGTCGCCCCGGCGGGCTAGGCGCCCGCGCGGTAGGATCCGCGCATGAGCGCCGTCGCGATCGATCCCGCCGTCCTCGCCGCCGCCCGCACCGACATGGCCGCCCTGCTGCGCGTGTCGGCCGTCCACGGCTACAACGAGGGCATCGACAACCACTACTCGCTGGCCGTCGACGGCCGCGATGACCTGTTCCTGCTCAACCGCTACGGGCCGCACTGGTCCGAGATGCGCCCGTCGGACATCCTGCTCGTCGACCTCGACGGCAATGTCGTGGACGGCGCCGGCGAGGGGCAGATCACGGCGCTGCAGATCCACCGCCAGATCCACCGGGCCCGTCCCGACGCGCGCTGCGTGATGCACACGCACATGCCGTACGCCTCGACGGTGGCCAGCACGAAGACGGGCTTCATCACGCGGCTGACCCAGAACTCGATGAGCTTCCACGGCGCCGTGGCGACGCTCTCGTACGGCGGCCAGGTGCAGGGCGACGACGAGGGCGAGCGGCTCGCCGCCGCCGTCGCCGGGGGCGCGAACGCCGTCTTCCTGCAGAACCACGGCGTGATCATCGTCGGCGCCTCGCCGGCCGAGGCGTGGCTGCGCACGTACTTCCTGGAGCGCGCCTGCGAGGTGCAGGTGCTGGCCCAGTCCACGGGCGACGAGCTGGTGCTCGCGCCCGAGGAAGTCGCCGAGCACACGGCGCGGCAGTGGGCGGAGGCCTGTCCCGAGGAGGGGCCGCTGCTCTTCGACGCGATGAAGCGCCTGCTCGACCGCGACCAGCCCGGCTGGCGGGACTAGTTTCCGCTCTGGCGCCGCTCCCGGGCAGGGAGTAGCGTCACCCCATGGGGCTTCGATCATGACCGTGATCGGCGCAGCGCGCGAGACCGCGGCGGGGGAGCGGCGTGCCGCCCTGGTGCCCGCCGCCGTGGCGGCGCTGGTGCGCGATGGCTTCGAGGTGGTGGTGGAGGCCGGCCTCGGCGGCCACTGCGGCTACGCCGATGCCGACTACGCCGAGGCGGGCGCGCGGGTCGCCGCCGACGCCGACCAGATCCACCGCGACGCGCAGGTGCTGGTGGCGGTCGCCCCGCCTGGCGACGCCGCGATCGGCCGGCTCGGCTCTGGGCACACGCTGGTCTCGTTCCTCGACCCGCTCGGCGACCCGGCCCGGATCCGGCGCATCGCCGACACCGGCGCGACCGCCCTGGCGTTCGAGTTCGTCCCCCGCATCACCCGCGCCCAGTCGATGGACGCGCTCTCCTCGCAGGCCACGATCGCCGGCTACCACGCCGTGCTCCTGGCCGCCGAGCGCTCGCCGCGGCTGTTCCCGCTCCTGATGACCGCCGCCGGCACGGTCAAGGCCCGCAGCGTGCTCGTGCTCGGCGCCGGTGTCGCCGGGCTGCAGGCGATCGCGACGGCGCGCCGGCTCGGCGCGGTCGTGACCGCGTTCGACGTGCGCGCCGCGGTGCGCGAGCAGGTCGAGTCGCTCGGCGCCCGCTTCCTCGCGGTCGACGTCGCCGGCGACGAGCAGGCGGGCGGCTACGCGACCGAGCTCGACGCGGAGCAGCACCGGCGCGAGCAGGAGGCCCTCGCCGCGGCCTGCGCCGACGCCGACGTCGTGATCTGCACCGCGCAGATCCCCGGGGCGCCGGCGCCCGAGCTGGTCACCGAGGCCGCGGTGCGCGCGATGCGCGCCGGCTCCGTGGTCGTCGACCTCGCCGCCTCGACGGGCGGCAACTGCGCCTGCACCGTGCCCGGCGAGGAGGCCGACGTCGACGGCGTGCTGGTGCTCGGCCCGCTGCACCCCGCCTCGGCGATGCCCGCCACGGCCAGCGACCTCTACGCCGCCAACGTGCGGGCGCTCGTGCGGCTGCTGGCGCCCGAGGGGGTCTTCGCGCCGGACTGGGAGGACGAGATCCTGCAGGGCAGCGCCGTCGCGCGCGGCGGCGCCGTGGCCTCGGCGCGCGTCGCCGAGCGGCTGGGCGGGGAGGGGGCGTCGTGACCGAGGAGCTGCGCGAGGGCCTGCCGTTCGTGATCCAGCTGACGGTGTTCGTCCTGGCCGCCTGGGTCGGCATCGAGGTGATCTCGAAGGTGCCGCAGATGCTGCACACGCCGCTGATGAGCGGCACGAACGCGATCCACGGCGTGGTGCTGGTCGGCGCGATCCTCGTGCTCGGCGCGGCCGCGGGCGGCGGCTTCGAGACCGCGCTCGGCATCGTCGCGGTGGCCTTCGGCGCCGCCAACGTGGTCGGCGGCTTCGTGGTCACCGACCGCATGCTGCAGATGTTCAAGCGCCGACCCGACCCGCCGGACGGGGAGGGGCGCTGATGGACGCCGCGCTGCGCGCCGACCTGATCCAGGTCGCCTACCTGGTCGCCGCCTTCTGCTTCATCCTCGGCCTGCGCTGGCTGTCGTCGCCGCGCACGGCGCGCAAGGGCAACCTCGTGGCGGCCGTCGGCATGGCGATCGCGCTGGTGGCCACCGTCGCGGACGCCTCGGTCGAGACCTACGTCTGGATCGCCCTCGCCGCGGTCGTCGGCGGCGCGGTCGGCGCGATCGTCGCGCGCCGCGTCCAGATGACCGCGATGCCGCAGCTGGTGGCGCTCCTCAACGGCCTCGGCGGCGGCGCTGCGGCCCTGATCGCGCTCGCCGAGTACCACCGCGAGTCGGCCTCCCACGCCGGCGAGTCGCTGCCGCCCGTGCTCGCGGTCGGCGTGATGTTCTCGGCGATCGTGGGGTCGATCTCGTTCTCGGGCAGCATCGTGGCCTTCGCGAAGCTGCAGGAGCTCCTGCCGGGCCGGCCGATCACCTGGCCCGGCCAGAAGGCGCTCAACGCCATCGGCGCCGCCGTCGCGCTCGGGCTCGCCGTCTACGCCTCCTTCGACATCGCCGACCCGCTCCTGTGGGTCGCCGTCGCGATCGCGCTCGTCCTCGGCACGGCGGCGGTCCTGCCGATCGGCGGCGCGGACATGCCGGTCGTGATCGCCTTCCTCAACGCCTGCACCGGCCTCGCGGCGGCGGCGACGGGCTTCATGCTCGACAACACGCTCCTGATCATCGCGGGCACCCTCGTCGGCGCCTCGGGCACGCTCCTGACGAAGCTGATGGGCGACGCGATGAACCGCTCGCTGGCCAACGTCCTGTTCGGGGCGTTCGGCGGCGGCGGGGCGGCCCAGGCCACCGGGGCCTCCGGCGAGGCGCTGCCCGTGCTCGAGATCTCCCCGTCGGACCTCGCCGCCCAGCTCGTCTACGCGCGGCGGGTCTCGATCGTGCCCGGCTACGGCCTCGCCGTCGCCCAGGCGCAGCACCCGGTGCGCGAGCTCGCCGACCTGCTCGGGGAGCGCGGGGTGCAGGTCTCGTTCGCGATCCACCCGGTCGCGGGGCGCATGCCCGGGCACATGAACGTGCTGCTCGCCGAGGCGGACGTGCCGTACGACCAGCTCCTGGAGATGGAGGAGGCCAACCCGGAGTTCCCGCAGACGGACGTGGTGCTGGTGATCGGGGCCAACGACGTCGTCAACCCGGCGGCCCGTGACGACCCGTCGAGCCCGCTGCACGGCATGCCGATCCTCGAGGTCGACCGCGCGGAGACCGTGATCGTCTTCAAGCGCTCGATGGCGACCGGGTTCGCCGGCATCGAGAACCTGCTCTTCCACGACCCCAAGACGCGGATGCTGTTCGGCGACGCCCGCAAGAGCCTCGTGCAGCTCGTGCAGGAGGTCCAGGCGGTCTGACCGCTAGGGTTGCCGCATGGTCGGCGACACCGATCCCAAGCACACCGCGCTGACCGGGCTCGAGCTGTTCCAGGCGCTCAAGGACGGCGAGATCACGCCCAGCCCGTGGGCCGTCCTCGCCGACCTGCGCGTCGCCGACCTGGGCGAGGGGCGCGCCGTGCTCGAGGCGACGCCCGACGAGCGCCACCTCAACCAGATCGGCCTCGTGCACGGCGGCTGGGTCACGACCCTGATGGACTCGGCGCTCGGCGGCGCCGCGCACACGCTCCTGCCCGCCGGCGAGCGCGCGGTAACGATCGAGATCAAGGTCAACATGACGCGGCCCGTCATCCCCGGCACGCCCGTCCGGGTCGAGGCCGAGGTCCAGCACCGCGGCCGCCGCACGATCGTCTCCGAGGGCAAGATGCGCGACCCGGAGGATCGGATCCTGGCCATCGCGCTCGCCACCTTCGCGGTGGTCGAGGTGCCGAAGGCGTGATCCGGATCGCGGCCGCCACGGCGGCGGCCGGGCCGCTGGCGATCCGGCCGTGGACGCGCGACGACGCGGAGGCCGTGCGCGCGCTGGTGGTCGCGTCGGCGGACCACCTCGCCCCGTGGATGCCGTGGGTCGGCGACTGGACCGCGCCCGACTGCGATCCCCGCGCCGTGATCGAGCCGCTGGTGGCCGAGTGGGAGCGGCGCGAGCGCTACCACGGCGGCATCTACCTCGACGGGGCGCTGATCGGCTCGGTCGGCATCGTCGACCGCGTGGGCCCCGACGCGCTGGAGGTGGGCTACTGGCTGGCCCCCGACGCGACCGGCCGCGGCCACGCCACGGCGGCGACGGCGCTCGCCGTCGACCTCGCGTTCACCGATCCGGACGTGGAGCGCGTGGTGATCCTCCACGACGAGGCCAACGTCCGCTCGGGCGGCGTGCCGCGGCGGCTCGGGTTCGCGGACCGGGGGACGGGGCCGGAGCGGGCGGGCCTCGGCGCGCCCGGGGGCTCGGGCGTGGAGCGGGCCTGGGAGCTCGCGCGGGCGGACTGGTCGGGCTACGCGAGCCGCGCGTAGGCCGGCACCGTCAGGAACTCCTCGAAGCGCTCCTGCAGGACCAGCTCGTCGAGCAGGTCGACGGCCTCGCCGATGCGGCCCTCGCCGCGCCCGCCGATCCGCTCGACCTCCTCGTCGCGCAGCACGGCGTAGAGCTCGCGCGTGAACGGGCGGCCGTCGGCCAGCGCGACCCCGAAGCGCAGCCACTGCCAGAGCTGGGCGCGGGAGATCTCCGCGGTCGCGGCGTCCTCCATCAGGTTGTCGATGGCGACGGCGCCGTGGCCGTCGAGCCAGGCGGCGATGTAGCGCACGCCGACCGAGATGTTGGTGCGCACGCCGGCCTCGGTGATCTCGCCGGGCGTCTCGCCGAGCGCGAGCAGGCGGGCTGGGTCGGTGTCGACGTCCTCGCGCAGCCGCTCGACCTGGTTGGGGCGGTCGCCGAGGACCTCGTCGAAGATCCCCAGCGCCAGCGGCACGAGGTCGGGGTGGGCGACCCAGGTGCCGTCGCAGCCGCCCTGGGCCTCCCGCTCCTTGTCCTCGCGCACCTTCGCGAAGGCGACCTCGTTGACGGCGGCGTCGCGGCGGGAGGGGATGAAGGCGGCCATGCCGCCGATCGCGTGGGCGCCGCGGCGGTGGCAGGCGCGCACCAGCATCTGCGTGTAGGCGTGCATGAACGGCACGGCCATCGTCACGCAGGCGCGGTCCGGGAGGATCGCGTCCTCGCGCTCGCGCAGCTTCTTGATGGCCGAGAAGATGTAGTCCCAGCGGCCCGCGTTGAGGCCGGCGGAGTGCTCGCGCAGCTCGTGGAGGATCTCCTCCATCTCGAAGGCGGCCGGCAGGGTCTCGATCAGCACCGTGGCGCGGATCGTGCCGACGGGCAGGCCGAGCTCCTCCTGCGCGATCAGGAAGGCGTCGTTCCAGAGCCGCGCCTCGAGGTGCGACTCGAGCTTCGGCAGGTACAGGAAGGGGCCGGAGCCGCGCGCGACGAGCTCGTGGGCGTTGTGCGTGAGGTGCAGCGCGAGGTCGAAGAGGCCGCCGGAGAGGGGCTCGCCGTTGAGGGTCACGTGCCGCTCGACGAGGTGCCAGCCGCGCGGGCGCACGATCAGGGTCGCGATCTCCTCGTTGAGCCGGTACTCCCGGCCCTCCGGGCTCGTGAAGCGGAGCTCGTGGCGGACCGCGTCGCGCAGCGCCTGCTGGCCGTCGAGGACGTTCGCCCAGGTCGGGGACAGGGCGTCCTCGAGGTCGCACATGAAGACGCGCGCGCCGGAGTTGAAGGCGTTGATCATCATCTTCGGCTCGGCGGGGCCGGTGATCTCGACCCGGCGGTCCTGGAGCGCGGGCGGGGCGGGGGCGACCCGCCAGTCGCCCTCGCGGATCGCGCGCGTCTCCTCGAGGTAGCCGAGGCTCTCGCCCGCGTCGAGGCGGGCCTGGCGCTCGGCGCGGGCCGCGAGCAGCTCCGCGCGGCGCGGGCCGAGCTCGCGCTGGAGGCGCGCGGCCAGGGCCAGCGCCTCGTCCGAGAGGATCGCGGTGCGCTCGGGCGGGACGGGTCCGACGATCTCGAGTCCGGGCGGGACGGTCATGCGCTGCTCCTACTCATAGGCGTATTCCTATCAATAGATCGGAATCATCCGATCTGTCCCGGGCGACACCTTAGCCGCACCGTCGGGCCCGGTCGGCGGTCCGCTGGTAGAACTGCGCAGGTGACCCGACTCGGCGACCGACTCTTCGCGGCCGGCTACGCGCGCCTCGTGCGCAGCGAGTCCGCGGTGATGCGCGGCTGGCGGACGTGGCTCGCGCGGCGCGCCCACGGGGTCGTCGTGGAGCTCGGCGCCGGCACCGGCGCCAACCTGCCCCTCTACGACCGGGGCGCGATCGAGCGGCTGGTCCTCGTCGAGCCCTCGCCCGCCATGCGCCGGCGCCTGGCGGGGCCCGCGGCGGCGGCCGACGCCGAGGTCGTCGACGCCACCGCGGCGCGCCTGCCGCTCGGCGACGGCGCGGCGGACGCCGTCGTCTCGACGCTCGTCCTGTGCTCGGTGCCCGACCTCGACGCGGCGCTCGCGGAGATCCGCCGCGTGCTGCGCCCCGGCGGCCGCCTGCTCCTCATGGAGCACGTGCGGGCCGCCGACGCGACCGCCGCGCGCCGCCAGGACCGCCTCGATCCGGCCTGGTGCCGGCTCGCGCAGGGCTGCCACCCGAACCGCGACACGCTCGCCCATGTGGCCGCCGCGGGGTTCACGATCGTCGAGCGCCACCCCGTGCCCGTGGAGATGCCGGGGCACAGCCTGTTCCCGCACGTCGCGGCCGTCGCGGAGCGCCCCGCCGGGCTGTGACCCGGGCCACGCCCACCACCGCCGCGCCGGTGCATCGCGATTTGGACGGCGCTACACTTGCCCCAGGCGGAGAGCCGTTCTCTGCCGAGGTATGAGGAGGCAGAAGATGACGCGCCACACGCGCGCAGTTGTTCTCGTCGCAGCGGTCGCGCTCGCGTTCCTCGCTGCGGTCAACGTCGGTGCTGCGAAGCCCCAGGGCCCGTCGGTCCGTCAGGCCCCGTGCGCTCCGTCGATGTCGATGACGTTCCCGTGCACGGCGACCGCCGGCAACGGCGCGAGCCAGGTCGTCAACGACATAAACGCCCTGCAGGCCTTCTTCGGGGCCAACGGCGGACCGGGCGGCGCGTTCTCCGGTGGCGGCGGCCAGCCGCCCACCGGTGGCTCCGGCGGCGGCCAGCAGGGCGGCATGCCGCAGGGCGGCGGCCAGCAGGGCGGCATGCCGCAGGGCGGCGGCCAGCAGGGCGGCGGCCAGCAGGGCGGTGGCCAGATGGGCGGCGGCCAGATGGGCGGGGGTGGCATCAACTGGGCCAACCTCGCGCCGTGCGCGGCCGGCCAGATGCCGACGCCGCAGGCGCCGTGCAAGATGGAGATCCCCCCGTGCGCCGAGGGCCAGCAGCCCTCGCCGACCGCGCCGTGCCGTCCGCAGGGCGGCATGCCCGGCAGGGAGGGCGAGGAGATGGGCGGCTTCGACGCCCCGCCGACCGGCGACATCCAGAAGGACATGAAGAACAAGTTCATGGTCATCGACATCAACGTGCAGGGCTCCGGCGAGGACCCCGGCACGTTCGACGTCACCTTCCGGAAGGTCTCCGAGGGCGTCGGCAAGCAGACCAAGGACTACCTCAACAGCCAGCTCGAGGGCGAGTCCTTCGTGATCGAGGCGACCAAGAAGACCATCTGCTTCGCGGACACCAAGGACGCGGACAAGGTCCCCGACGTCGTCTCCTGCAAGGAGCTCAGCGACGCCGCCGACATGGCGCCCGGCTCGATCCGGGCCCAGTTCCGCGGCAAGGTGAACTTCGACCCGAAGACCTACTCGCCGAAGTTCACGGCGCAGAAGATCGTCTTCCTCAAGGGCGTCTTCAACGTCGCCAAGATCGACTAGCGAACCCGCACCGGGGCCACAGCCCCGACGCGAACGGCACGACGAGGGCCCCGCTCCCCGGAGCGGGG
This sequence comes from uncultured Actinomycetes bacterium, assembly GCA_903873565.1. Lineage (GTDB taxonomy): Bacteria > Actinomycetota > Thermoleophilia > Gaiellales > F1-60-MAGs149 > F1-60-MAGs149. The sequence continues at coordinate 4,830 of CAIQOY010000041.1, read as the reverse complement.
CCCTCCGTCGTCTCCGGGGCCCCTACTCGGCGACGACGAGGATCGTCTCGAGGTTCGGGTCGCCGCAGTAGCGGATGCTCGTGCCCGCGGCCGCCTCGGCCTGCAGGGCCTCCACGACGGGCCCCTGCACGACCTCGCCGGGGGCGAGGGCCGGGATCCCCGGCGGGTACGGCACCACGGTCTCCGCGGCGATGCGCCCGATCGCCTCGGCGGCCGGTACGCGCACGTGGTCGGCGAAGAAGGCGTCGCGCGGGGTCATCGCCGTCACCGGATCGACGGTCCACGCGGTCAGGGGCACGAGGTCGCGCGGGTCGCCGCGGTGCTCCTCGATCGCCCGGATGACCTCGTCCGCGAGTCGGTCGATGGTCTCCGCGGTGTCGCCGAGCGTGATCACCGGGCAGAACGTGTCGCGGTCGGCGAACTCGAGCGTGATGCCGCGCTCCTCGAGGACGTCGGCGACGGCGATCCCGTTGGCGCCCGTGCCGACGAGCGAGAGCACGATCTTCGTCGGGTCGTGCATCAGGAGCGCCGGGTTGCGCTCCGCGATGTCGGCGCCGACGACGCCCAGGCCCTCGACCGCCCGGAAGCGCTCGCGCGCCCGCTCCGACTCGGCGATCGCCACGTCCAGGAGCGCCGTGCCGCGCTCCTCGAGCAGCGCGCGGGCGCGGTCGATCGAGGCCATGATCCCGCCCGACGGGCTGGTGGTGTGCAGGCCCTCGAAGGCGGCCTCGAGGCGGTCGATGTCGATCCGTTCGCGCTGGGCCAGCACCATCGAGGACTGCGTGAAGCCCGTGATGTGCTTGTGCACGCTGGTCACCAGGATGTCCGCGCCGGCCTGCAGGGCGTGCGGCGGCAGCGCCGGGTGGAAGCCGAGGTGCGCGCCCCAGGCGGCGTCCACGGTCAGGGGCACGCCGCGCGCGTGGGCGATCTCCGCGATCGCCGCGACGTCCGAGACGCCGCCGACGTAGCTCGGCTCGATCAGCATCACCGCCCGCGCCTCGGGATGGGCGTCGAGGGCGGCCGCGATGCGCTCCGGCGGCATGCCCGCGGTCAGCCCCGTGCGGGCGTCGATGTCGGGGCGCACCCAGACGGGGTCGAGCCCGGCGAGGACGAGCCCGAAGAAGAGCGACTTGTGCAGCGTGCGCGCCACCACCACCTTGTCGCCCGGCTTGGCCAGGGTCAGGGCGATCGCCATGTTGCCGTGCGACGAGCCCTGCACCGAGAAGCCGCACCAGTCGGCGCCCCACAGCTCGCCCGCGCGGCGCTCGGCCCGGGGCAGGATGCCGGTCGACCCGTCGAGCGACTCGACCGCCCCGTAGAGGGGCAGGTCGATCGCGAGCAGCTCGTCGACGAGGGCGGGGTTGCGCTTGTGCCCGGGCACCGTGAACGGCGTGGCGGGGTCCGCCAGGAAGGCCCGGTAGGCGTCGTACAGGGGGGTGTCGGCCACGGTCGGCCTCCGCTGGGTCCTGGGGAGCCGCCCAGACCGCCTCCGTACGCGGGCAGGGCTCCTGCGGCGGAGCCTACCCGAGCCGCCGGGCGGCGCCCCGGTCTGGTACACCACATCCGATGCGCATCGTCCTGCAGCGGGCCGCGTCGGCCTCCGTGACCGTCGACGGCGAGGTGGTGGGCGCGATCGGCCCGGGCCTCGTCGCGCTCGTGGGCGTCGCCGACGGCGACGACGCCGCGGTGGCCGAGCGCGCCGCCGACAAGACCGCGGCGCTCAGGATCTTCCCCGACGCGGACGGCCGCTTCGACCGCTCGGCGGTCGACTGCGGCGCGGCGGTGCTGGTGGTCAGCCAGTTCACGCTGCTCGCCGACACGCGCAAGGGCAACCGGCCCTCGTTCACCGCCGCGGCCGACCCGGCGCTGGCCGCGCCGCTGGTCGAGGCCTACCGGGCGCGGCTCGCCGCGCTCGGGCTCGAGACGGCGACGGGCCGCTTCGGCGCGCACATGGACGTCGCGCTCGTCAACGACGGGCCGGTCACGATCGTCCTCGACGTGACGCCCTGACCGCCCCCCGACGGCCCGGCCTCTGGTAGCCTTCGGCACGAGCGCGGCGGTGATGCGCTCGGCCGACACGGGCCACGAGCCCGTTTTTTTATGGATCGACGCCGGCGAACGGAGGTGACATGGGCGAGTCGCGCGATATGCAGCAGGCGGTGGCGGAGCTGATCGGCGCCGCGCGCCCGGACATCTACGTCTGGGACGTCACGGCCGACCCCGGCCACGGGCTCCTGCGCGTCATGATCGACGTCGAGGGCGGCGTCTCGCTCGAGCTCTGCGAGGAGGTCACGCGCCTGCTCGGCCCGCTGCGCGAGGAGTGGGCCCTCGAGGTGTCGTCGCCCGGCCTCGACCGGCGGCTGACGCGCCCGGACCACTTCCGGCGCAGCGTGGGCCGCGAGGCCCAGTTCGTCCTGCGCGTCCCCGTCGACGGCCGCGACGCCTTCGACGGCGCGATCGTAGCGGCGGACGACGACCACTGCACGGTGGAGACCGGCGGCGAGCGCCTCACGGTGCCGTACGCCGACATCAAGAAGACAACCCTGATCTGGAAGCTGGTGAAGGCGCTATGAGCAAGGAGATCCTGGAAGCGGTCCGCGAGCTCGAGCTGCAGAAGTCCATCGACGCCGAGATGCTGCTGGTGGCGCTCGAGGAGGCCCTCGGAGCCGCCTACCGCAAGACCCCCGAGTCGGAGGGCAAGCACGCGCGCGTCGAGATCGACCGCGAGACGGGCGACTTCCGCGTGATGCAGATCGACGCGGACGACGACACCCTCGAGGGGCTCGGCCTGCTCGAGTACCCGCTGCCGCCCGAGATGAGCGAGCTGCCCGCCGAGCCGGAGCGCCCGCGCCGCGAGCGCCCCGCGTTCTACATCCGCGCGGACCGCGACGAGGCCCTGCCCGACAACGAGCCCGAGCCCATCATCCAGTGGGACCAGCTCGCCGCGCACGGCATCCACGAGTACGACGCGACGCCGAAGAACTTCGGCCGCATCGCCGCGCAGACCGCCAAGCAGGTGATCCTGCAGCGGATCCGCGAGATCGAGCGCGACATGATGTACGAGGAGTACCAGGACCGCGTGGGCGACGTCGTGACCGGCATCGTCCAGCAGGCGGACAACCGCTACTGCCTGGTCGACCTCGGCCGCGTCGAGGCGCTCCTGCCGGGCTCCGAGCAGGTGCCGGGCGAGCGCTACGAGCACGGCGCCCGCATCAAGGCCGTGATCATCGAGGTGCGCAACGGCACCCGCGGCCCGCAGATCGTGCTGTCGCGCCGCTCGGAGGAGATGATCCGGGAGATGTTCACCCTCGAGGTGCCCGAGATCGCTGACGGGCTCGTCGAGATCCGCCAGGTCGCCCGCGAGGCCGGCTACCGCGCCAAGATCGCCGTCGAGTCGAAGGTGCAGGGCGTCGACCCGGTCGGCGCCTGCGTCGGCCCGCGCGGCTCGCGCGTGCGCATGGTCGTCGGCGAGCTCCGCGGCGAGAAGATCGACATCATCCCGTGGAACGACGAGCCGGCCCGGTTCATCGCCAAGGCGCTCGCCCCGGCGCGCGTCCGCGAGGTCCTCGTCGACGACGACAGCATGCAGGCCACCGTGATCGTGCCCGACGACCAGCTGTCCCTGGCGATCGGCCGCGAGGGCCAGAACGCCCGCCTCGCCGCCAAGCTGACCGGCTGGCGCATCGACATCAAGTCGGAGACGGAGTTCGCGATGGAGGGCGACGAGGAGTACGCCGGCGCGGACACCGTCGCCCGCTACCTCGAGGCCCGCGGCTACGACGAGCGCGCGATGAAGGCGATCCTCAAGGAGGGCCGCCTCTCCATCAACGGCATCGTCGTGCGCCGCTACGAGCGCCTGGTCGGCCCGCAGGACGTCGTCACGATCGACGGCGACGAGCTCGGCCCGCCGACCGTGCAGCTCGCGCCCCGCGAGGTGCCGGCGGCCGCCGATGAGGCGGTCGAGGAGGCCGAGATCGAGGCGGCCGCGGAGGCCGCCGACGCCGACGCCGAGGAGGCGGCCGAGGAGGCCGCCGAGGAGATCGCCGAGGACGTCGAGGAGGCGGTCGAGGCCGCGGAGGACGAGGCCGACGAGGCGGAGTCCGACGACGCGGACGCGTCCGACGACGACGCGTCCGACGACGACGCGTCCGCCGAGGACGAGGACGACTAGCGCCGGATGGCGCGGCCGGAGCGCACCTGCGCCGGCTGCGGGCGGCGCCGACCGCAGGACCGCCTCGTGCGGCTCGCGGTCGGCGCCTCCGGCGCGGTCGAGGTCGGCCTCCGGGGCGGTCGCGGCACGTACCTCTGCCCCGATCCGGACTGCGTCCGCCGGGCGTTGGAGCGGCGGGCGATCCCGCGCCTCCTGCGCAGCGACGCGGCCCTGCCCGACGATCTCGAGGCGCGCGTCGTCAGCATGCTGGCGGAGGGGCCGAATCCCGCTGATTGCTAGGATCAGCGCCTGATGGCGAAACGGCGAATCGTAGAGATCGCGCGCGAGCGCGGCCTGGATCCCAACGAGGTCGCGCGCGTTCTCTTCGAGGCGGGCGTCCCGATCCAGCGCGACATGGTCGACGAGGTCGCCGCCGCACGCGCGCTCGCGGGCTCCAAGCCCCAGAAGCCGGCCAAGAAGAAGCCCGGCGTCGCGGCCAAGAAGGCCCCGGCCGCCAAGGCGCCCGCCGCCGCGCCCGACCCCGCCGCGTCGCACCCGAACGCGATCAAGCCGGAGCCCGAGGCTCCGCCCGCGGAGGAGCGCCCCGCGCCCGCCGCCGAGGCGCCCCGTAGCGAGCGCCCCGCGCCCCGCGCGGACGACCGCCCGCCGCGGCGCACGTC
>CAIQOY010000040.1 GCA_903873565.1 uncultured Actinomycetes bacterium | reverse complement strand
TCGAGGTGGTGCTCGACGACGACCACGTCGTGGTGGCGCCGACGGCGGACGAGGCTCTGCGGGTCAAGGCCTACCTGGTCGTGCAGCGCAACGCCGTGCGCGACTACCTCGACGTCGTGGCCCTCGCCGACCACCTCGGTCGCGCCGAGGCCCTCGCCGTGCTCGGCCGGATCGACGACTACTACCGGGACCGGTCCGAGGAGGAGGGCTCCGTCCTGACCGCGCTCGTCCTCCGGCTCGCCCAGCCCGACCCGCGCGACGTGGAGGTGACGCGCGAGCTCCCGCGCTACAAGGGCCTCGACCCGCGCTGGCACGCGTGGTCCGACGTCGTCGCGGCCTGCGAGGACCTCGCCCTCGGCCTCACGGGGGCCGACGCGTGACCATCTCCTTCCGCAACGTCGACGCCTCGCCGTCGGACCCCGTGGCCACCTGGCCCTACGAGGGCCTCGTGATCTGCCTCGAGCGGGGGCTCGTCGAGGACTGGCGGCCCGTGATCGCCGAGCTGCGCCGCAGCCCGTGGGGCCGGACGGCGCGGCGGGTCGAGTCGTACCTCGGCTACGCGGAGCCCTCCGCCACGACACGGCTCTTCGCCCTCGTCCTCGAGCGGGCGCGGGCCGACGCCGAGGCCGACGAGCGGGCCGAGGTCGCGGAGCGGGTGCGTGCCGCCATCGCCGCCTCGGGCATGACCGCCGCGGCGTTCGCCGACGCGATCGGCACCTCGCCATCGAGGCTCAGCACCTACGCAGGTGGGCGCGTCGTGCCGTCAGCGGTGCTGCTCGTGCGGATGGAGCGGCTGGCGGCGTCCGTGGACGCCTGACGGCCGCACTCAGGTCGAGATCATCTTCTTCTCGACCCCGACGCCCGCGGCCAGCGCGCGCTCGTACTCGAGCGGCACCGTGGCGGAGTCCTGCAGGGCGATGCCCGTGGAGTCGAAGATGGTGATCTCGTCCTCGGAGGTGCGGCCCGGCTTCCTGCCCGTGATCACCTCGCCGATCTCGCCAGCCAGGTCGTCCTCCGTGATCACGCCCTCCTTGAGGGGCACGTTGATCTCGCCGTCGGTGCGGCACTGGCGGATGTCGTCGACGAAGACCCGGGCCCCGACCAGCAGGGAGGACTCGAGCTCCTGGTCGCCGTCCTTGTCGGCGCCGACGGCGGCGATGTGGGTGCCGGGGGCGATCCACTCCTTCCGCACGACCGGCTCGCGGGCGGGCGTGATCGTGACCACGACGTCGGCGCCGCGCACCGTCGCCTCCACGTCGGTCGACGTCACGATCGGGTAGCGCCCGTCGATCTTCGGCTCCATCACGGAGCGGAAGTGGTCGAGCGTGGACTCGCGGCGGCTCCAGACGCGCACCTCGTCCCATTCGAAGACCGTGTCGCAGGTCTCGAGGGTGCCCTCGGCCATGTTGCCGGCGCCGACGATGGCCAGCACCTTCGAGTCGGGGCGGGCCATCCACTTCGCGGAGACCGCGGCCGAGGCGCCGGTGCGCTGCACCGTGTGGTACGAGCCGTCGCAGATCGCCAGCGGGAAGCCCGTCTCGGGGTCCGTGTAGATGAGGATCGAGAAGACGGTCGGCAGGTCGTACTTGTCGCGGTTGTTCTCGCGGATCGAGACCCACTTGCAGGCGGCGGCCTCCGGCTCCTCGATGTAGGAGGGCATCGCCTCCCACTCGCCGGGGTACTTGTCGAGCACGATGTGGCCCTTCGGGTCCATGTAGTAGCGCCCCTCGCCGTGCATCCGGTAGGCCTGCTCGACGCACGCCACGTACTCGGCGGGCGAGACCAGCCCCATGATGTCCGTGCGGCTGAGGATCAGGGTCTTCTTGTTGCGCCAGCTCTCCACAGGGGTCCTCCTCGGGTTGGCGCGAGTCTAGCCGGGGTCAGGGCGCACCGCGGGGACGGCGATTCCCCGATGCAACTCCAGCATTCATGCCGTTTTCGGGGGATCGTCGGAAATCCCGAAACCCGGCGTCAGATCCGCCGCATTCGCGCGTCTACACTTGTGCCATGGCCGTTGCTCTGGAGAGGGGCGTCGCTGTCCCCACCCGCGATGCGGGTGCGCTGACGGCTTCCCTCTACAAGCAGCACGCCGGCGAGCTCCTGCGCTTCGCCTGGCACCGGCTGGGCCGCATCGAGGACGCCGAGGACGCCGTCCAGGCCACGTTCCTGTCGGCGCACCGCGTCCTGCAGGAGGGCGAGCGCGTCCGCGAGCCCCGCGCGTGGCTGTTCCGGATCCTGCGCAACGAGTGCCTGACCCGCATCGCGATGGTCAAGCGCCGCGGCCCCCACGAGTCCCTCGAGGAGTGGCACGCCGACACCGGCCTCTCCGTCGAGGAGGACTTCGAGCGCCGGGACGCCTTCGACGCCACCGTCGCCCTGCTCGGCACCCTGCCGGAGCAGCAGCGCGAGGCGATGGTGCTGCGCGAGTGGCTCGGCCTCTCCGCGATCGAGACCTCTGAGGTGCTCGAGACGACGCCCCAGGGCGTCGACGCCCTCGTCTACCGCGCCCGCAAGGCGCTCGTCGCGGTGCCTGAGGTCGAGGACGACTCGGATTGCGCCGAGGTGCGCGCCGCCCTCGCCGACGATGCCATCACGAACCGCACCCGCGCGCACCTCCTGCGCTGCCGCTCCTGCCGCGCGGCCTCGCGCCGCCTGCGCGCCCCCGAGGAGATGGCCGTCAACGGCGGCCTGCCGCTCGACGGGATCGCCTCCCGCCTCGGCGAGTCCATCCCGGGCTTCGCCGTCGGCGCCGGCACCGCGGCCGTGGCCGCCGGCGGCGGGATCGCCGCCGCCGCCTCCTCGATCGCGGGCGCCTCGGTGGCCGTCAAGGTCGTGGTCGGCGTCACGGCCACCGCCGTCGTCGCGGGCGGCACGATCGGCGGCGTCCCCGTGGTGCGCGACGCCGTCCGGCCCGCCGCCAAGGTGCAGCAGGAGCGCATCACCGCGCACTCCGTGACGGTCGACACCGGCGCGGGCGGCAAGGTCGCGATCGTCGACGCGGTCAAGGCCAAGCAGGAGGCCGCGGGCGTGATCGTCCCGGGCGCCACCACCGAGGTCGCAGCGGCCGTGGCCGAGCCGGCCCAGGTCGCGCCCAAGCCCGATCAGGCCGTCGCCCAGCCCGAGCAGGGTTCGGAGGGGGCGGCGCCCGCCCCCGAGTCCGCCGTGCCGGTGGCCGATCCGGCCCCCGCCGTACCGGTGGCCGCGCCTCCCGCCGCGGAGGAGGACGCCCCGGCGGTCGTGCCGGACAAGGCGCCGCTGGCTGCCGTGAAGCCGGCTCCGGTCAAGAAGCCGGAGGACGTCAAGAAGCCCGAGGGCGTGAAGAAGCCGGAGGATGTGAAGAAGCCGGAGGGCTCGAAGCAGCCGTCGGGTGGTGCGGTCACGGTCGAGCCGGGCAAGAAGCCGGAGGATGTGAAGAAGCCGGAGGGTTCGAAGCAGCCGTCGGGTGGTGCGGTCACGGTCGAGCCGGGCAAGAAGCCGGAGGATGTGAAGAAG
>CAIQOY010000039.1 GCA_903873565.1 uncultured Actinomycetes bacterium | reverse complement strand
CCGCCGTGCAGGCGCAGGCCGGGGGCGGCGTCGAGCAGGGCGCGATCGGCGCCGAGCGGCTCGACGGGCAGCCCCAGGGCCTCCACGCCGGCGAGCAGGCGCTCCCCGAGCCGCCGCGCCCCCGCGGGGTCGGGCGGGACCAGGGCGAGGCCGGGGCAGAGCGCGAGCGCCTCGGACAGGGGCATCCCGGCGCGCACGCCCATCGCGGCGGCGGCCGCGGACGGCGCGTCGACGCGCGGCGCGCCGAGCGGGTCGGGCCCGACGGCCATCGGCTCGGGCGGCGGCGGCCCCGGGCGGGCGGCGAGGGCGGCCTGCAGTGGCAGGCGCGGGATGAGCAGGGCGATCAGCACGCCCCGCCGATTCTAGTCGAACATATGTTCGATTCCCAGCGGGATCGGGCTACGCGTCGGGCAGCGCCCGCCCGGCCAGGATCTCCTCGAAGACGGCGTGCGGCTGGGCGCCGAGCACGAGCTCGCGCTCGTCGATGACGAAGGCGGGCACGGCGTTGATCCCGAGCCGGTGCGCCTCGCGCGTGGAGGCCTCGACGACCGCGCGGAAGCCGCGCGTGGCGATCGCCTCGTCGACGGCCGCGGGGTCGAGGCCGGCCGCGACCGCGACGGCGCGCACCACGTCCGGCTCGGAGACGTCGCGGCCCTCCTCCCAGAGCGCCGCCATCGCCGCCTCGTGGTACGCCGCGTGCCGACCCTCCTGCCGGGCCAGCTCGCCGAGCTCGAGCAGGAGCTGCGTGTTGGGGACGCGCTCGGGGTGCGGCGCGTAGGGCAGGCCACTCGCGGCGAACATCTCCCGCACCCGGTCGAACATGCCGGGGCCGTACTTGGCCTCCAGCTCGGAGCGCGGGATGCCCTCCGGCGGGTACTCGGGATGGAGGTCCCAGGGCAGCCACTCGATCTCGGCGCCGAACCGGCGCTCGAGCCACGTCGCCCGCTCGCAGGCGACGCGGCAGAAGGGTCAGAGGTAGTCCGACCAGATCAGGATGCGCGGGGCGCCGTCCACCTAGTCCGTCTCCATGGTCGGCTCGACGGCGTCGAGCGTGGCCTGCCGGGCGTGCATGAGCAGCTCCCGCTCCGCGGCCACCGAGGCGCGGCGGGCCTTGAGGATCTCGCGCAGCACGACCTGCACGCTGCCCGCGACGGGGATCGCCAGGAGCGCGCCGATGATGCCCAGGAGCGATGCGCCGACGAGGACGCTGGCCAGCACGATGAAGGGCGACACGTCGACGGTCCGGCGCATCACCACGGGCTGGATGACGTGGTTCTCGAGCAGCTGGTAGACGACCGCGAAGACGAGCAGGATGATCGCCGCGGTGACCGACTGCGTGAGGGCCACCAGCACCGCGATGGCGGACCCGATGGTGGCGCCGATCAGGGGGATCAGTGCCAGCAGCCCGACCAGCAGGCCGAGGGCGAGCGCGTACGGCACCCCGAGGACCCACGCGGTCAGGCCCATGGTGGTGCCGGCGATGGCGGCGATCAGGAGCACGCCGCCCGTCCAGCGGGCGATCGTGCCGTTGACCTGGTCGAAGACCTCGAGCGAGCGGTCGGCGTAGCCGGGGCGCAGGAGCTCGGTGATCGCCCGCGTCATGCGCGGGATCTCGAGCAGCAGGAACAGCGTCATGAACAGGACCGTCAGCGCCTTGCCGAAGCCCGTCACCACCGCCGTGGCCACGCCGAGCAGGTTGCTGGCCTGGGCGGGCAGCCGGTCGGCGTACTGGCCGACGAAGTCGCGCGTGCGGCTGAGGAAGTCGTAGCGGGCGTCGAGGTCCGCGAACGGCCCCCAGGCGCGCAGGTCGTCGACGAGCAGCGGCGCCCGCGTGGCGAGCGTGCGCATCTCGTTGTAGACCGGCGTCACCAGCGCGGCCACGATCAGGCCGACGAGGACGATCACGCCGAGGATGACGAGGCCGGCGGCGATGCCCCGGCGGCCGCCGAGCCGGCGCTCGAGGACCGCCACGATCGGGTTCAGGGCCAGCGCGAGGAACGCGGCCACGACGATCAGCGTGAGGACGGAGCGCACCTCCCAGAGCCCGGCGATCAGGATCCCGAAGGCGAGCAGGGTGAGCAGGATGCGGACGAGCGTCCGCGTCGCGATCGTGACCTCGACGCGCGGCGGGGGCTCGGGGACGTGCGCCACGGCCCGAGTGTATCGCGCCCCGGGGTACGCTCCGGGCATGACGGCGCCCCTGACCGTGGTCACCGGCGGCTCCTCCGGCATCGGCCTCGCCCTCGCGCGGCGCCGGGCCGCCAGCGGCGAGCGGGTCCTGCTGGTGGCCCGCGGGCGCGAGCGCCTCGAGGCCGCGGCGGCGGCGCTCGGCGCCGAGGCCCTGGCGGCGGACGTCGCCCACGACGACGGGATCGCCGCCCTCGGTGAGCGGCTGGCCGCCGAGCCGCGGATCGGGCTGCTCGTCAACAACGCCGGCGGGCCGTTCCGGGCGCCCCTCCTCGACCACGACCACGCGGCCGCCCGCGACGCGGTCGACCTGCTGTACCTGTCGATGGTGCGCGTGACGGGGCTGGCCTGGGACGGGCTGGTGGCCGCCGGCGGCTCCGTGGTCAACGTGGTCAGCGTCGCCGGCACCGTGGCCACCGGGTCGGCGCCCCACTACGCGGCCGCCAAGCACGCCGCGATCGCCTGGTCGCGGGCGCTCCACGTCGAGGCGGCGGCGGTCGGCGTGCACGTGCTGACCGCGAACCCGGGGCCGGTGGCCACCGGCGCCTTCCCGCACGACCGGCTGCGTGGGCACCGCTGGGCCCGCCACGCGGTCATCGACGACGGGGCCTGCGCGGAGCGCATCCTGCGCGCCCTCGAGCGGGGCCGGGCCGAGTCGTTCCAGCCGGAGTGGTGGCGCGCCGCGGCGGTCGCGCAGGCCGTCGCCCCGGGCGCGATGGCGTGGCTCGCCCGGCGCTCGCGCCGGCGCTTCGGCTAGCCGCGCGGGGCGAAGCCGATCGCGGCGCGCACGTCCTCGATCACGGGCACCGCGATCGCCCGCGCGCGCTCCGCGCCCGCGGCGAGGATGCGCTCGACCTCGCCGGGGTCGGCGGCGATCTCGGCGTGGCGCGCCTGGATCGGCTCCAGCAGCTCCACCACGGCATCCGCGACGGCGCCCTTGAAGTCGCCGTAGCCGGAGCCCGCGAAGCGGGCCTCGAGGTCGGCCACGGGAGTGCCCTCGACCGCCGAGAGCAGGGACAGGAGGCCGCTCACGCCGGGCTTCGCCTCGGGGTCGCTGCGGACCTCGCCGTCCGAGTCGGTGACGGCGGACATGACCTTCTTGCGCAGGCGCTTGGGGTCGTCGAGGAGGAGCAGGGTGCCCTGCTCGGTGCCGCCCGTGGTCGACATCTTCCGCGTCGGCTCCTGCAGGTCGACGATGCGCGCGCCGACGGGCGGGATCTGCGCCTCCGGCACCACGAAGGTGTCCCCGTAGCGCCCGTTGAAGCGGATCGCGATGTCGCGCATCAGCTCGAGGTGCTGGCGCTGGTCCTCGCCGACGGGGACGAGGCCCGCGCGGTAGAGCAGCACGTCCGCGGCCTGCAGGACCGGGTAGTCGAAGAGCCCGACGGAGACCGACTCCTGGCCGCCCGACTTGTCCTTGAACTGGGTCATCCGCTTGAGCTCGCCGTAGGTGGCGGTGCAGTTCAGGTACCAGGCCAGCTCGGTGTGCTCGGGCACGTGGCTCTGGGCGAAGAGGATCGACCGATCCGGGTCCACGCCGGCGGCCACGAGCAGCGTCGCGAGGGACAGGGTCGAGGCCCGCAGCGCCGCGGGATCGACCGGCACGGTGATCGAGTGCAGGTCGACGATCGAGTAGATGCACTCGTGCTCGTCCTGCATCACGGCCCAGTGGCGGATCGCGCCGAGCAGGTTGCCGATGTGCTTGTCGCCGGTCGGCTGGATGCCGCTGAACACGCGCGCCATGGGCGAAACCGTACCCGCGGGACCGTCCGGAGGCGCTGGCCGTCTGGTAGGGTCGCCGCGTGGCCGAGCAGGACCAGCCGCCGCTCGATCGCATCCGCGATCGCCTCGAGGACCTCTCGCCGAACGACCGGCTGGTGGCCGAGGCCGTCCTGCGCGACCCGACGGCGGTGGCGTTCCTGAGCGCCGACCAGCTGGCGGTGCAGGCCGGCGTCTCCAAGGCCGCGGTGGTGCGCTTCGGCGCGCGCCTCGGCTACGGCGGCTTCGCGGGGCTGCAGGAGGCGCTGCAGGGCGGCATCCGGGAGCGGCTCGAGGCCGTCGAGGAGGCCCCCGCGCCGCGCGGCACCCTGGTCGAGCGCTGGCTGTCGGCCGTCGAGGCCGACCTGCGCTCGGTGGCGGGCTCCACGACCCCGGCCACCCTCGAGCAGGCGGCGGCGCTGCTCGAGACGGGGGAGGGCTGGATCCACGTCTTCGGCCAGCGCGCGAGCGCCGCCGTCGCCGAGTACGCCTACTTCCTGCTCAACCCGATGCTCCCGAACGTGGTGCGCGTGGAGGCGGGGGAGTCGGCCCTCGCCGACCGGCTGATCGGCATCGGGCCCGAGGACCGCCTGCTCGCGTTCACCTTCCGGCGCTACGCGAAGGTCACCACCGAGGTCGCGTCCTTCTTCCAGGAGGCCGGGGCGCCCGTGGTCCTCGTGACGGACTCGCCGGCCGCGCCCGCGGCCCGCTACGCGACCGAGGTCCTCGTCTGCGCCGACGACTCGCCGGCGCCGTTCCCGACCGCGGTCACCGGGATCTTCCTCGTCGAGCTCCTCGCGGCGACCCTGCTCGAGCGCAATCCGTCGAGCATCGGCCGGCGCCTCGACGACGCCGAGCGCATCTGGGGCCGCTTCGGCACGTACGGCGCGGAGGCCGGGGAGCCGGACGAGGCGGCCGACCTGCGGCAGGATTAGGCCGCACGGGTCGCGAAGCCGATCCGCAGGTCATGGAGTCCCTTCCCCTCATCGGCGGCGTCTTCGCCGCGATCGGCGACGTCTTCCAGGGCATCGTCGACTGGGCGATGGAGCTCGGGCTGTGGGCCGTCTTCATCCTCAGCTTCGGCGACTCGTTCGGGCTGCCCTCCTCGGGCGAGTTCGCGATGCTGGTCTGGGGCGGGCTCGAGGAGTACCCGCTCGCGCTGGTGATGCTGATCGGCTTCGTCGGCGCGGCCCTCGGCGACAACGCCGTCTACTGGCTGGGCCGCCTGGTCGGGGATCCCGTCATCCGCCGCGTCATCAGCCCCGAGAAGCAGGCGGCGGCGCAGGGCTACGTGACCCGCCACGGCGCCAAGGCCATCATCGGCGGGCGCATGCTGGCGGCGATCCGCACCAAGGTCGCCATCCTCGCGGGTGCGGCCCGCTACCCCTACCGGCGCTTCATCGTCTACGACGCGATCGGGTGCGCGATCTGGGCGGTCTTCTACGGCGCGCTGGGGCGGATCGTCGGCGACGCCGTCGGCGTGACCTCGATCGTCGACCGGATCGGCGTGGTCGCGGTGATCGGCGCGGTGATCGTCATCGGCCTGGCCGTGGCGCAGCGCCTCGTCCTGCCGCGGCTCGCGGCGCGGCGCCTGAACCAGGACTGAGCGGGGCCGCGCGGCGCTCTCAGGGGCCTCTCAGGTTCCCGGGGCAGACTGGTGGGGCGGAGGAACCCCGCGACCACGAGGCCCCATGAAGAGCACCACGATCACCCGCATCACCACCGGCACGCTGACCGTCCTCCTGACGGGCGCGATCGGCTACGGCGTCCACGCATCCAACCAGGCCGAGGCGGCCGCCGAGCAGGCCGACGCCTGGCGGTCGGAGGCGGTCGGCTGGCAGTCCCTCGCCCGGGAGGCCGCCCAGCGCAACGCCGCCCTCGGCGACCAGAACCGCGCCGTCGTGCGCGAGTACAACGCGCTCGCCGACCAGGTCGGCGAGCAGCGCGCCGCGGCCGCGGAGGCCGCGACCGTCATCGTCCCCGACGCCCCCGCGATCGAGGTCCAGCCGGTCCCCGCCCAGCCGCCGCAGAGCCAGGCCAGCTGATGGGCGCCGATCTGCAGTGCGCGCTCGACTGGGCGTTCCCCGCGATGGGGACGCGCTGGCGCATCCACCACGGCGGCGCCGTGGACGGCGCCGCCGCCCAGGCCGCGGCGGACCTCGTGCGCGCCGACGAGCGCCGCTGGTCGCGCTTCATCCCCTCGAGCGAGGTGGCGCGCGCCACCCGGGCCGCGGGTCACGCCGTGCCCGTCTCCGCGGAGACGCTCGCGCTCCTGCTCGCGGCCCGGGAGTGGGCCGAGCGCAGCGACGGCGCCTTCGACCCGCTGGTCGGCCGCGCGCTGGCCGCCGCGGGGTACGGCGACTGCCACGGCCCCGCCGCACCCGGCGCGCGCCGCGAGACCCTCGACGTCGACCCGGCGCGCGGCACCGTGCGCGTGCCGGCCGGCGAGCGCCTGG
>CAIQOY010000038.1 GCA_903873565.1 uncultured Actinomycetes bacterium | reverse complement strand
CCGATCACGTCGGCCGCGCCCTGCTCGCCGAGCCACGTCCCGATCTCGTACTGCGCGACCACCGTGGCGCCGCCGCGCTCGGCCACCGCCACCGCGTCGGCGATGTGGTCGCCGTGGCCGTGCGTGACCAGCACGACGTCGGCCGCGAGGCCCTCGGCGCTCGGCGGGCTCGACGGGTTGCCGCCGATCCACGGGTCGACGACGACGTGGGCGCCGCCGGGCGTCTGGATGCCCCAGGTGGCGTGGCCGTACCAGGTGATGGTGGTGTTCTCGGGCATCGGGTCCTCCCGCGTCGTCGGTGGCGGTGCTGATCCTAGGCGCAGCGGGTCGCGCTAGCGGCCGGCGGCGAGGACGCGGGCGGCCTCGCCGGCCCAGTCGATGCCGATGCCGGGCAGGACGCCGCCCGCGATGACCAGCCCGAGGCAGAGCGCGATCGCGATCGACACCGAGGCGAGGCCCGGCGCGCCGGCCGCGTGCACCCCGCTGCGCGCGGAGCGGTCGTACATCGCGAGGATCACGCGCAGGTAGTAGGCGATGCCGATCACCGAGCCGATCGCGCCCACCACGGCCAGCCATGCCCAGCCCGACTCGACCGCGCTGCCCGCGACCAGGAACTTGCCGAGGAAGCCCGCGGTCAGCGGGAAGCCGGCGAAGCCGAGCAGGAAGACGACCATCGCGAGGCCGGCGAAGGGCCGCGCGAAGCCCCAGGCGCGGATCGACTCGAGGGTGGTGATGCCGTGGTGGTCGCGCTCGTGCAGCGTGATCACGGCGAAGGCGCCGATCGCCATCGGGGCGTAGGCGGCCAGGTAGAAGAGCAGCGCGCGCGAGCCGGCCTCGCCGCCGACGATGATCGCGATCAGCCCGAAGCCGGCCGCGGCGATCGACGAGTAGGCGAGCATCCGCTTGACGTTGTCCTGGACCAGCGCGGCGATGTTGCCCACCACGATGGTGGCCACGGCCACGACTACGAGCACGGGCTCCCAGGTGTCGCGGACGGGCGCCAGGGGCTCGGCCAGCACGCGGGCCAGCGCCACGAAGGCGGCGATCTTGGTGGCCGCCGCCATGAAGCCGGTCACGGAGGTCGGGGCGCCCTCGTAGACGTCGGGGACCCACATGTGGAAGGGCAGCGCGCCGATCTTGAACAGCAGGCCCGCCAGCACGAGCACCACGCCGAGCACGACGAGCCAGGCGCCCGGCTCGGCCTCGGCGAGCCCGGCCGCGACCCCGTCGAACTGGAACGAGCCGGTCGCCCCGTACAGGAAGGCCGCGCCGTAGACGAGGATGATCGAGCCGATCGTGCCGAGCACGAGGTACTTGAAGCCGCTCTCGAGCGACGCCTTCGAGCTGCGGTCGAAGGCGCACAGGACGTACAGCGAGATCGAGAAGAGCTCGAGCGCGACGAACAGCGTCACGAACGAGTTGGAGCCGGCGATCAGGGTCATCCCCGTCGCGGCGAAGAGCAGGATCGCGGCGTACTCGGCGCCCGCCTCGCGCATCCGCGGCCAGCCGAGGGCGACGAGCAGGGTGAGGATGCCGCAGCCGGCGACGAGGATGCGCACGGCCTGGGTCAGCTGGTCGACCTGCAGGGCCTGGGCGATCGTCACCGTGGGGGCGTCGCCCCAGGCGGCGATCGCGAAGCCCGCGCTGACCGCGAAGGCGGCGATGCCGATCACGACGCCGACGCCGCGGTCGCGGCCGCGCAGGAAGGCGGCCACCATCAGGACCAGCGAGGCGCCGACGAGCAGGGAGATCTCGGGGGCGATCGCGAGGACGTCGACGTTCGGGGCCTCGATCACCGCGCCTCCTTCTCCCCGTAGGCGCCGGACACCATCATCTGCGACGACGGGTCGACCCGCTCGGTCAGCTGGGCGGGCGCGACGCTGAGCCCGATCAGGGCCAGGGCCAGCGGGAGGACCGCGAGCAGGGCGCCGCTGCGCAGGTCGGGCGGGCGCAGCTGCCCCACGAGGTCGCCCTCGCGCTCGTGCAGGACGGCGGAGATCCAGCGCAGCATGTACATCGCGGCGAGGACGATGCCGATGGAGGCGATCGTGCCCAGCCACCAGGCGTCGGCGAAGGCGGCGAGCAGGATCAGGAACTCGGAGGCGAACACGCTCGAGCCGGGGACGGCCAGCGCGGCCATGCCGAGGACGAGGGCCACGGTGGCCAGGATCGGGCGGCTGCGGGCGAGGCCGCCGAGCTTGCGGAAGTCGCCGGACCCGGCCTGCGTCTCGAGCCAGCCCGCGAGCAGAAACAGCGCGGCGGAGACCAGCGCGTGGTTGACCATCTGGAAGGTCGCGCCGGTCGAGCCCTGCGCGTTGAGGAGGAAGATGCCGAGCACCACGAACGACATCTGCGCGATCGACGAGTAGGCGATCACCCCGCGGCCGTCGGGCTGGCGGAAGGCCAGGAGCGCCCCCCACAGGAAGCCGATCAGGCCGAGCGCGATGAACAGCCAGGCGTAGCGCGCCGACTGCTCGGGGAAGAGCGGCACGAGCACCGCGAGGAAGGCGAAGCCGCCGGCCTTCGAGGCGACGCCCGAGAGCACCGCCGCCACCTCGGGCGACGACTGGCGGTACGCGGGCAGGACCCAGCCGTGCAGGGGGAAGAGCGGCGACTTGATCGCGAAGGCGAGCGCGAAGGCCCAGAAGACGAGGTCGTTGCCGCGGCCGACCGCCGCCGCCATCGAGAAGTCGGGGCCGTTCGGGGCGGTCAGGCCGAGCCAGAGGATCGCGACCAGCATCAGCAGCGTGCCGAACGCGGTGTAGGCGACGACCTGCACGGTGGCGCGGCGGCGGTCCTCCCCGCCCCACACGGCGAGCAGGACGAGCAGCGGGATCAGCATGCCCTCGAAGCCGACGTAGAAGACGAACAGGTCGCGGGCCGCGAAGACGAGGAACAGGAACGCCTCGGTGATCAGGATCAGGCCGAAGGTGGCGTGCGTGCGGTCGCGCCCCGCCCAGAGGCCGTAGCCGAGCGCGCAGGCCACGACCAGCGCCGTCACGGCGGCCATCGCGAGGCCCACCCCGTCGAGGGCGACGCTCCAGCGGATGCCGAGCTGCGGGATCCACTCGGCGTCGTCGCCGAACTGGTAGCCGGCCATCGGCTCGAAGCGGTAGACGAAGCCCGCGACCGCCCCGACCATCCCGAGCGCGACCAGGAGCGCCAGGTAGCCGGCGAGCCGCTGGGCGAACGGCACGATCAGGATCACGATGCCCGCGATCAGCGGGACGGTGATCAGGGTGGTGGCGGTGATCATGCGGCGCGCACCAGGAGGGCGAGGAGGAGCCCGGCCACGCCGAGGGCGATGACCAGGGCGTACGAGCGCACGACGCCGTTCTCGATCACGCTGATGCTGCGGCCGAGGAAGGCGGTCAGGGTGCCGAGCCCGTCGGTCGGCAGCCAGCCGGCCACGGGGCGGTCGACGTCGCGGCGCAGGAAGGCGGCCAGCCACTGGGCGGGGCGCTCGAAGGCGACCTCGTAGAGGTCGTCCCAGTAGAGCCGGTGCTCGAGCGCGTGGTCGATGAGCCGGCCGCGGCCGAGGCGCATCCGCTCCGGCGCGTCGTTCTCGCGCAGGTAGAGGTGGCCCGCGATCGCGATGCCGGCGACGCCGATCGAGACGGCGATGAGGGTGGTCAGCCACTCCTGCACGGCGCTGGGCTCGACCATGCCGGCCGGCGCGATCGGCTCGAGCCAGTCGAAGAAGACGTGGGTCAGGCCCGGGATCTGCAGGAAGCCGACGACGGCCGCGCCCAGCGTGAGGATGTAGACCGGCCACAGCATCGAGCTCGGGCCCTCGCCGTGGTGCTTGACGGCCTTCGGCGCGACGGCCTCCGCGTACGGCGACATCCGCCGGTGGAAGACCAGGAACATCAGCCGGAAGGTGTAGATGCCGGTCAGGAGCGCGCCGACCAGGCCGCCGATGTAGGCCACCCAGGCCAGCGGCGTCCCCACCTCGAGGGCCGAGGACAGGATCGCGTCCTTCGAGAAGCCGCCCGACAGCGGGAAGATGCCGACCAGGGCGAGCGCGCCGATCAGCATGCAGAAGTACGTCTTTGGCATCACGGAGCGCAGGCCGCCCATGTTGCGGACGTCCTGCTCGCCGTGCAGCGCGTGGATCACGATCCCCGCGCCCATGAACAGGAGCGCCTTGAAGAAGGCGTGCGTGAAGAGGTGGAAGATGCCCGCCCAGTACGCGCCGAGCCCGACGCCCACGAACATGTAGGCGATCTGGCTCATCGTCGAAAAGGCGATGATGCGCTTGATGTCGGTCTGGACGAGCGCGATCGCGCCGGCCATCAGGAGGCCCAGGACGCCGATCACGACGATCGTCTCGAGCGCGTAGGGGGCCGCGTGGAAGAGCGGGTTCATGCGCGCGATCAGGTAGACGCCCGCGGTCACCATGGTGGCCGCGTGGATCAGGGCGGAGACGGGGGTCGGGCCCTCCATCGCGTCGGGCAGCCAGGTGTGGAGCGGCAGCTGCGCGGACTTCGCGAGCGCGCCCACCAGGAGCAGGAGCGCCGCGGCGGTGGCCGTCCACGAGTCGAGCGAGGCCGCCCCGGCGAAGACGCCCTGGTAGGCCGTGGTGCCGAGCTCGATGAAGAGCAGGAAGATGCCGAGCGCGAGGCCCACGTCGCCGATCGCGTTCATCACGAAGGCCTTCTTGGCCGCCTTGATCGCCGACGGCTTCTGGTGCCAGAAGCCGATCAGGAGGTAGGACGAGAGGCCGACCAGGCCCCAGCCCGCGAGCAGCAGCACGAGGTCGCCGGCGACCACGAGCAGCAGCATCGAGAAGACGAACAGGTTGAGGTAGGCGAAGAAGCGCCGCTCCTGCTCGTCGCCCTTCATGTAGCCGATCGAGTAGACGTGGATCAGGAAGCCGATGCCCGTGACCACGAGCAGCATCACCGCGGTCAGCTCGTCGAACCAGATGTCGAGGCCGACCTGGAAGCTCCCCGCGGTCAGCCACGTCCACGCGGTCTGCACGACGGCGCGCTCCTCGTGCGGGCGCGTGGCGAGCATGACCGTGGCGATCGCCGAGCAGGCGAACGCGGCCAGCATCACCAGCGACGCCAGCCAGCCCGCGCCGCGCGCGGGCAGGCGCGTGCCGAGCACGGCCAGGAGCACGGCACCGGCGAGCGGCAGGGCGAGCGCGGTCCAGACGAGCCCGGTCATCCGCTCATCGACCTCAGCTCGTCGGTGTCGAGCACCATCTCGCGGCGCGTCATCGCCACCACGAGGCCGAGGCCGACGACGACCTCGGCGGCGGCGATGCCCATGACCACGAGGGCGAAGACCTGCCCGTCGGAGCCCCCGACCTGGCGCGAGAAGGCGACCAGGGTGAGGTTGACCGAGTTGAGCATGACCTCGAGCGACAGGAGCGTGGTCAGCGGGCTGCGGCGCAGGAGCACGCCGACCAGGCCGATCGCGAACAGGATCGCGCTGACCGAGAGGTAGAACGGCAGGCCGACGGACATCAGCGCGCCTCCCCCGGCTCGGCCTCGCGGGCGGCCTCGATCGCGGCGCGCGAGGCGGCGCGGCGGCGCGCCTCGGCCTCGCCCTCCTTGGCCAGCACCTGGTCGGTGGTGAGGCGCTTGGGGCGGGCGCCGGCGCCGAGGATGACGCCGGCGACGGCGGCCATGAAGAGGATCACGGAGACGCCCTCGAAGGCGAGCAGGTAGTCGGTCACGAAGGCCTGGCCGACCGCGCCCGGCCCGCCGAAGGCGTCGTCGATCGAGGACGGCTTGCCGAAGTCGGTGGTCCACACCACCAGCACGATCTGGGTGACGACGAGCAGGCCCGCGACGACGGCGAGGACGACCTGCCAGGGCTTGCGCGTGCCCGGGCCGATCTCGCCGCGCGGACCGACGTAGGCGATCACGAACAGGAACATGACCATGATCGCGCCGGCGTAGACGATCACCTGCGCGGCGGCGACGAACTGCGCGTCGAGCAGCAGCATCAGCGTGGCCAGCGACACGAGGTTGCCGAGGAGGCCGAGGGCCGAGACGAAGGGGTTGCGCTGCGACACGACCGCGAGGGCCGAGACGATGGCCAGGAAGGCGGCCAGGAAGAAGACGACGATCCCCACTACTCGGCGCCCTCGGGGTTCGTGGCCGTCGTGATGTCGTACATGCCGAGCACGCGCTCCATCTCCTGCGCCGGCACGTCGTACGGGTCGACGGCCTGGGACGGCGTGCGCAGCGCCGGCTTCTCGAGCAGCATGCTCTTCGTGTAGACGAGGGCCTCGCGCGAGATCTCCGACAGCTCGAAGTCGTTGCCGAGCGTGATCGCGTCGAACGGGCAGGCCAGCTCGCAGTAGCCGCAGAAGATGCAGCGCGCCATGTTGATCTCGTAGATGCGCGCGTAGCGCTCGCCGGCCGAGACGCGGTTGTCGGGGGTGTTCTCGGCGGGGACGACGCGGATGCAGTCGGACGGGCAGGCCGCGGCGCACAGGGAGCAGCCGACGCACTTCTCGAGGCCGTTGTCGTGGCGGTGCAGCTGGTGCCGCCCGCGGAAGCGCGGGTAGACCGGGCGCTTGTACTCGGGGTACTGCTGGGTGATCGGCTTCTGGAAGAGATGCCGGAACGTCGTGGAGAAGCCCTTGACCTGGTCGAACATGGCGGCGGCTCCTAGAGGTACACCACTGCGACGGCGGTCAGCAGCAGGTTGAGGGTGGCCACGGGCAGGAGGACCTTCCAGCCGATCTTCATCAGCTGGTCGAAGCGGACGCGCGGCAGGGTCGCGCGGATCCAGATCAGCACGAACAGGAAGGCCCCGATCTTGATCAGCATCCACAGCGGCCCGGGCAGGAACGGGCCGTTCGGGCCGCCGAGGAAGAGGACGGCGCCGAGCGCCGACAGGGTGATCGCGTTGATGAACTCGGCGGCCGCGAACATCGCGTAGCGCATGCCGCCGTACTCGGTGTGGTAGCCGGCGACGACCTCGCCGTCCGCCTCGACGAGGTCGAAGGGCGGGCGGTTGGACTCGGCGACGGCGGCCACGAAGAAGACGAGGAAGCCGAGGAACTGCGGGACGATGAACCACAGCGGCATCTGCGCGTCGGAGATCGCGACGAACGACAGGGAGCCCGCCTGGATGATCACGCCGATCACGGCGAGGGTGAACGCGACCTCGTAGGAGACGAGCTGCGCGATCGCGCGCATGCCGCCGAGCAGGGCGTACTTCGAGCCGGACGCCCAGCCGCCGATCATCAGGCCGTAGAAGCCGAGCGAGCCGATCGCCGCGACGACCAGGAGCGACACGCTGGTGTCGGCGATGTAGAGGTGGAACTGGTAGTCGAAGTACGGGATCGTGGCCACGCCGCCGAACGGCATCAGGCCGAAGGCGCCGATCGCGCAGGTCATGGCGATCAGCGGCGCGACCATGTACAGCTTCACGCGCGCCCCCTCGGGGACCATGTTCTCCTTCTGGAGCATCTTGCCGAGGTCGGCGATCGGCTGGAGCAGGCCGAACGGCCCCACGCGGTTCGGGCCGTAGCGGACCTGGAAGCGGCCGATCAGCTTGCGCTCGACCCACGTCATGAAGGCGAAGAACGCCATCAGGACGTTCACGAGCACGAAGGACTTGATGATGGTTGCGAGGACGCCGTCGACCATGGTGGGGGAAGGGGCTAGCGGGCCTCCACGGTGGCGCTCGCGCCCGCGGGGGCGCCGCGCCAGTTGATGCGGACGCTGCCGGGGAGCTGGCGGCGGGAGATGCGGGCCGGGCCGGTGTGCTCGCCGGCCGCGTGGCGCACGGAGACCTCGTCGCCGCGGGCGATCCCGAGGCGCTCGGCGTCCGCGTGGGCCAGGGACACCCACGGGGCGCGCTGGTGCGCGAGGGTCGGGGTGCGCTCGACGGCCGCGCCGCTGAACAGGGGGCGCGGGGCGATCAGCCGGAAGGCGCCCTCGGCCGGGGCCGCGGGCGGCGCGGTCGGGGCGACGGCGGCTGCGGGGCTCGCGGCGGGGCGCGCCAGGTGGAGCGGCGCGCGGTCGCCGAGGCCGCCCCAGCTGAGGCCGGCGAAGGCGGGGTTGCCCTCGGCCAGCAGCGCGAAGGCCTTGGCGGCGCTCGGGGCGGTGGCCACGTCGAGGAAGCCGGCGAGGCGGCTCGTCCACTCGACCAGCGGCACGCCGCCGACGGGGGCGAGCGACGGGCGCACGCGCTGGACGCGGCCCTCGAGGTTCGTGACGCTGCCGTCGCGCTCGTGCTCCGTGTCGAGCGGCAGCACGATCTGGGCCTGCGAGGTGACGCCGTTCGTGAAGGCGGCCACCGCGATGACCACGGGCGCCTGGGCGAGCGCCATCTGCCAGCGCTCGCCGTCGGGGCCCTCGACCACGGGGTCGCAGCCGACGAAGGCGATCGCGCTGATCTCCCCCGCCTCGAGGGCGGGCAGGATCTCGTCCCAGCCGCCGACCAGGCCGACGGCGCGCTCGCCGCGCTCGTTGGCGCCGACGGGCAGGGGCAGGATGCCGCCGTCGGCCGCGCGGTCGAGGCCGAGCGCCCAGCCCGCGTGCGCGAGCTCGGCGGCGGCCACCGCGTCGGTGACGACGAGGACGGGGCGCTCCGCGTGGGCGAGGGCGTCGCCCAGGGTGCGGACGGCGGCCGCGTCGGCGCCGGCCAGGCCGGCGAGCTCCTCCACCCCGCCCGCGGCGCCGGCGTCCGCGCGGACGCGGTCGCCGCCGGTCTCGAGCGCGGCGGCGACGAGCGCGGCGAGGACCGCCGAGCCCGCCCCGGGGACGGTGCGCAGGAACGTGCGGGCGTCGGGCTCGAGGCTCGTGCCGCCCGGGCCGACGATGGCCAGGTGCGCGCCGTCGCGGCGCGCCTTGCGGATGCGCAGGTCGATCGTGCCGGCGCGGTCGGCCGGCTCCTGGTCGCCGATCACGACGACGAGGTCGGCGCCCTCGAGCGCGGCCAGGGTCGCGGCGTACGGGTCGACCAGCTCCAGCGCGGCCGGCGCGGCCAGGGGCGCGGAGGCCGTGCGGGCCTTGAGGTCGGCGGCGATCCGGCTCCAGGCCAGCGCCTCCTCGTTGGTCAGGTTGCCGCCGGTCAGGATCGCCACCGCTCCGGGGCCGTCGGCCGCCGAGTGGTGGCGCAGGCGCTGGGCCACGGTGCGCAGGGCGTCGTCCCAGGCGGCGGGCGCGAGGCCGGCCGGGCCGCGCTCGAGCGGCTGGCCGATGCGCTCATCGCGCGGCTCGTAGCGGGCGAAGCGGCCCTTGTCGCAGAGCCAGCCGCCGTCCACGTCGGGGTGGTTGCGGGACAGGATCCGCTCGACCTTGCCCTCGCGCAGGGTCGACCACGTGTTGCAGCCGGTCGCGCAGCCCGTGCAGACCGTCGGCACGTTGACGATCTCCCAGGGGCGGGCCTTGAAGCGGTAGGCGGTCGGCAGGAGCGCGCCGACGGGGCACAGCTCCGTGACGTTGCCCGAGAAGGCGTTGCCGTAGGGCTTCTCGTCGAAGGTGGCGATCACGCTCTGCGCGCCGCGCTCGCGGGCCACCAGCTCGCC
The DNA here is from genome assembly GCA_903873565.1 of uncultured Actinomycetes bacterium. GTDB lineage: Bacteria > Actinomycetota > Thermoleophilia > Gaiellales > F1-60-MAGs149 > F1-60-MAGs149. Next base: position 5,669 of record CAIQOY010000038.1, on the reverse strand, counting down.
GTCCTCGGCGACGTCGCCCGAGAAGCGGGTGCAGCGGTAGCAGAGGATGCAGCGCTCGCGGTCGAGCACGATCGAGGGCGAGATCGGCAGCGGCTTCTCGTAGGTGCGCTTCGGCAGCGTCATCCGCGTCGACCCCGGCCCGTAGCGGAACGTCAGGTCCTGCAGCGGGCACTCGCCGCCCTTGTCGCAGACGGGGCAGTCGAGCGGGTGGTTGAGCAGGATGAACTCGAGGACCGCGTCCTGCGCCTCCTTGGCCTGCGCGGAGGCCTCGGCGGTGCGCACGACCATGCCGTCGGCGCAGCTCAGGGTGCAGGCGGCCTGCAGCTTCGGGGCCCCCTCGATCTCCACGAGGCACATGCGGCAGGCGCCGATCGGCGGCCCGAGCCGCGGCTCGTAGCAGAAGACGGGGATCTCGACCCCGACGCCCTCGGCGGCGGCGACCACGAGCGGCGTGCCCTTCGGCACGGTCAGCTCGCGCCCGTCGATCGTGAGGGTGACGGTCTCGACCGCCGGCTCGGTCGTGCTCACGTGGCGGCCACCATCGGCAGGGGCGCGCGCAGGAGCGGCGGGTAGAGCTCGCTCATCGGCGCGTCGTCGGGGCAGGGGCAGCGGCCGAGGCGGGCGTGCTCCTCGAACTCGTCGCGGAAGTTGCGGATGTGGCTGCGCACGGGCATCGCGCAGGCGTCGCCGAGCACGCACAGGCAGTTGCCCTCGACCCGGTCGCAGATGTCGAGCAGGAGGTCGATCTCCTCGCTCGAGCCGAGCCCGGCCTCCTGCTTGCGCAGGAGCTCCGTGATCCAGCGGGTGCCCTCGCGGCACGGCGTGCACTTGCCGCACGACTCGTGCATGTAGAACTCGGCGGTGCGCAGCGCGAAGCGCACCATGCAGGTGCGGTCGTCGACGACGATCACGGCGCCCGAGCCGGCCATCGAGCCGGCGGCCACGACGGCCTCGAAGGAGAGGCCGGTGTCGAGCTGGTTCGGCATCAGGATCGGCATCGACGAGCCGCCCGGCACGAACGCCTTCAGGGTGCGGCCCTCCGGCAGCCCCCCGCCCTGGCCCTCGATCAGGTCTCGGTAGGTGGCCGACAGCGGCATCTCGTAGTTGCCCGGATGGCGGACGTGGCCCGACAGCGAGAACATCTTGGTGCCCGTCGACTGCTCGGTGCCGATGCCCGCGTAGGCGGCGCCGCCCATCCCGAGGATCACGGGCACGGTGGCCACGGTCTCGACGTTGTTGAGCAGCGTCGGCTTCTTGAAGGCGCCCGACACGGCGGGGAACGGCGGCTTCGCCGTCGGCTGGCCGCGGTCGCCGTTGAGCGACGAGAGCAGCGCCGTCTCCTCGCCGCAGATGTAGGCGCCCGCCCCGCGGTGCACGTAGACCTCGGGCACGTAGTCGGTGCCCATCAGCGGCGACCCGACGTAGCCCTGCTCGCGCGCCTGCGCGATCGCGCCCTCGAGGATCGCGGCCTCCTTGTGGTACTCGCCGCGGATGTAGATGTAGGCGGCGGTGCCCCGGATCATCCACAGGTAGATGAGGATGCCCTCGATCAGCATGTGCGGGTTGCGCAGGATGATCTCGCGGTCCTTGAACGTGCCCGGCTCGGACTCGTCGGCGTTGATCACCAGGTAGCGCTCGCCGCCCGGCGCGAGGAACGAGGCCTTGCGGCCGGCCGGGAAGCCGGCGCCGCCGCGGCCGCGCAGGTTCGAGGCGATCATCTCCTCGACGAGCTGCTCGCCCGTCATGCCGACGGCCTTGCGCAGCGACTGGTAGCCGCCGTGCGCCTCGTACTCCGCGATCTCGCGGCGCGTGCCGGCGAAGGGCAGCAGGATGGACTGGTCGGTCGGGGGCGCGAAGGTGGGTCCCTCAGGCATGGCTCTCGGTTGGTCGGGAGGCGCGCAGCCGCTCGCAGAGCGGGGCGACGTCCTCGGGCTTGAAGTGCTCCTGGTACTCCTCGTCGACGGACACGACCGGGCCCCAGCCGCAGCCGCCGAGGCACTCGACGCGGCGGAGGGTGATCCGCCCGTCCTCGGAGGTGCCGGGGGCGCGCACGCCGAGCTCGTCCTCGAAGCGGCGCAGGACCTGGTCGGAGCCGACCAGCGCGCAGGACAGGTTGGTGCAGACCTCGACGACGTGCTCGCCGACGGGCTGCAGGAAGAACATGTCGTAGAACGAGGCGACGGCCACGCAGCGCGCGGGCGACAGGTCGAGCGCCTCCGCGACGGCCTCGATCGCCTCGGGCGACAGCCAGCCGTAGTGCTCCTGCGCGTGGCGCAGGGCGGGCAGGATCGCGCCGCGGCGATCCGGGTACTTGGCGATCTCCGCCTGGATCTGGTCGTAGAGGTCGGCCATCAGCGGTCGACGTCCCCCAGGACGGGGTCGATGGAGGCGAGGATCGCGATCAGGTCGGCCAGGTAGGCGCCCTGGGCGAGCGCCGCGAGCGACTGCAGGAGCACCAGGGACGGGCTGCGCAGCCGCACGCGCCAGGGCTTCGGGCCGCCGTCGGAGACCATGTGGAAGCCGAACTCGCCGCGGGCCGACTCGATCGGCGCGTAGACCTCGCCGGCCGGGACGGTGAAGCCCTCGGTGACCAGCTTGAAGTGGTGGATCAGGGACTCCATCGAGGTGTGCAGCTCGTGGCGCGGCGGCAGCACGACCTTGCGGTCGTCGGCGATCACGGGGCCGGCGGGGATGCCGTCGAGGACCTTCTCGATCACGTCGAGCGAGGCGCGCATCTCCTCGATGCGGACGCGGAAGCGCGCGTGGGTGTCGCCGGCCTGCTCGGTCACCGGCGTGTAGCCGATCTCCCGGTAGGCGCCGTAGCCGCCGTTGGCGGTGCGCAGGTCGTAGGGCACGCCCGAGGCGCGCAGGTTCGGCCCGGTCATGCCCATCTGCAGCGCGAAGTCGGGCGGCAGGACGCCGATGCCCTTGGTGCGCTGGCTCCAGATCGGGTTGGCCGCGATCAGCTCGTCGTACTGGTCGACCTGATCGCGCATGAACGCGATCATCTCGCGGCACTTCGGCTCGAAGCCCTTCGGCAGGTCCTCGGCGACACCGCCGACCTGGCAGTAGCGCGGGTGCATGCGCTGGCCCGTGGCCATCTCGAACAGGTCGAGCACCTCGTCGCGGGCGCGGAAGCAGTAGAAGAGCAGCGCGATGCCGCCGAGGTCGACGGACCCGGTGCCGAGGAAGATCAGGTGCGAGTGCAGCCGCGCGAGCTCCTGGAAGAGGACGCGGATCCACTCGGCGCGGCGCGGCACCTCAAGCTCGAGGGCCTTCTCGACGGCCATGCAGAACGCGGTCTCGCCGCTGAAGAAGGACAGGTAGTCCATCCGCGGCACGTACGGGATCGCCTTCCAGTACGTCTTCTGCTCGATGTTCTTCTCGATGCCGGTGTGGACGTAGCCGATCTCGCACTTGAGGCCGACGACGATCTCGCCGTCGAGCGTCGTCACGAGGCGCAGCACGCCGTGCGTCGACGGGTGGTTCGGGCCGAGGTTGATCTCGAGCAGGTCCGGGTTGTCCGTCGCCGGGTGCAGCTCGCTGGGCACGGGGCGCAGCACCTCGAGCGTCGGCCAGGTCTTGGGTGCCTCGGTCGCCGCCATCCCTACACCTCGTCCGAGAACTGGACGGGCTCGCCGCCCAGCGGGTAGTCCTTGCGCTGGGGGTGGCCGCCCCAGTCCTCCGGCATCAGGATGCGGCGCAGGTTCGGGTGCCCGGCGAACTCGATGCCGAGCAGGTCCCAGGCCTCGCGCTCGTGGAAGTCGGCCGACGGGTAGACGCCCGTCAGGGTCGGCACGGCCTCGCCGTCGTCGACCCAGACCCGGACGCGCAGGCGGCGGTGGTCGCCGTCGGCCACGGTCAGCACCTTGGCCAGCGTGACGGAGACGCCGAAGCGCTTCGGGCCGGGCGCCTCGGGCACGGCGCGCTTGCCGGCCGACGCGGAGCGGTTGAGGTCGCGCCCGTCGGCGCCGCCGCCCCAGTAGCCGGCGACCTCGCCCTCGTAGCCGAGGTAGTCGACGCCGGTCACCGACGAGAGCAGGTCGTAGCCCTCCTCGTCGCGCAGGTGGCGGCAGACCTCGGGCAGGCGCGCGACGGGCACGTCGAGCGTGAGCTCGCCGCGGTGCTCGACGCGGCGCTCGACGACGCCCCGGCCGAGAGCGGCCTCGAGGCGGTCGGCCGCGCCGTGGTCGGGCGCGCCCCAGGTCGGCGAGTTGGCCTGCAGGATCGCGTCGGTCACGACTGCGTCTCCTGCTGCAGGGAGGCGGACGGGATGCCGGACTTGATGCGCTGCTGCAGCACCATCAGGCCCTCCATCACGGCCTCGGGGCGGGGCGGGCAGCCGGGCACGTAGACGTCGACGGGCACGATCTTGTCGACGCCCTGGAGCACCGAGTAGTTCGAGAACATGCCGCCGGTCGACGAGCAGGCGCCCATCGCCATCACGTACTTGGGCTCGAGCATCTGCTCGTAGAGCTGGCGGATCGGCTCGGCCATCTTGTGGGCGACGCGGCCCGACACGATCATCAGGTCGGACTGGCGCGGCGTGGCGCGCACGACCTCGGAGCCGAAGCGGGCGACGTCGTAGCGGGCGCTGGAGATCATCGCGATCATCTCCATCGCGCAGCAGGCGAGGCCGAAGCCGAACGGCCACATCGAGTTGGCGGTCGCCATCTTGAAGACCTTCTCGACGGTGGTCGTCATGACCACGCCGTCGAGGTCGGTCGAGCGCAGGGAGCGGCGCACCTGCGCGGGCGGGATCACGACGGCGCCGGGCGGCGGCGCCACGGAGGGCGGCGCGGCGACGGGGCGCTCGTGGGGCTCGTCGGGCCTCAGTGCCACTCGAGGGCCCCCTTCCGCCAGATGTAGACGTAGCCGATGGCCAGGATCAGCACGAACAGCGCGAGCTCGATCAGCCCGAACACGCCGAGCATGTCGAGGTTCACGGCGATCGGGTACAGGAAGACGATCTCGATGTCGAAGACGATGAAGAGCATCGCCGTCAGGTAGTAGTTGATCGAGAAGTTCGACGGCTGGAAGGTGCCGTCGGAGACGCCCGACTCGAAGGCGCGCGACTTGTTGGTGCCGGGGCGCAGGCGGCGGTGGAAGAAGCGCGACCAGGCGAGCGAGCCCGCGAGGAGACTGCCGGCGATCGCCGCCGCGAAGAGCAGGTAGACGAGATAGGAGGCCCAGTCTCCGAGCACGGTTCTCCGGCGGTCGCGGTCACGGCCGGCGCCCCATGCCACCGGCCTCGCAACCGTAGCAGGGGCGCCGCTGCTGCCACAAACCCCGTGGGCCGGCGATCGTGCCGAATGCCGCAAGGGCGCGCCGCTACGCCGCTCTCCGGGTCGCGAGGCCCCCTCGGCCGGTGTCACAAGCGGCCCTGACGGGAATGCACGGGGCCGATGGCGCGTTGGCGGGAGTGCAGGCACAATGCGTGGGCCGGCGAAAACCGACCGCACCCGCCGCGCGAACCGGGATATGCAGATGATCACCATCACCGAGAAGGCCGCCGACAAGGTCCGCGAGTTCCTCGCCGCCGAGGACGACCCCGAGCTGACCGCGCTGCGCGTGGCCGTGCAGGGCGGCGGCTGCTCCGGCTTCCAGTACGCCCTCGGCTTCGACACCGGCGCGCAGGACGGCGACGAGGTGATCGTGGCGCACGGCGT
>CAIQOY010000037.1 GCA_903873565.1 uncultured Actinomycetes bacterium | reverse complement strand
GCGATCGGCCTCGCCGAGCCGGACAAGGAGGCCTACCACGCGTGGGTCGACGCGGGCGGCCCGCGCCCGCCCCGTCACGCGCGGGCGTCGATCTACGACACGGAGCGCCGGGTGCGCGAGATCACCGTCGACCTCGACGCCGGGGGCGTGGTGGAGGACCGCCTGTTCCCGAACGCCTACCCGCCGATCACCCCCGACGAGTACGTGGCCGTGGAGGCCTCGGTCAAGGCCGACCCGAAGATGATCGCGGCGCTCGCCGCGCGCGGCATCGACGACATGGCGGCCGTGCAGGTCGACGTCCTGGCCTCCGCCAACATGGGCCACCCCCTGGACGGCAGGCACCGCTACGCGCGGGCCGTGCCGTACCTGCGCGGCCCCCTGGGCATGAACTCGTACGCGCGCCCGATCGAGAGCCTGCTCGCCCTCGTCGACCTCGACACGCACGAGATCCTCGCGATCGAGGAGTACGACACCAAGCCGATCCCGGCCGCCGACGGCGAGTACCGCACCGGCACCGTGCCGGCCCGCGAGGGCGTCAGGCCGATCTCGATCACGCAGCCCGAGGGCGTCTCCTTCACGGTCGACGGCAACCGCGTGCGCTGGTTCGACTGGGAGTTCTCGGCGTCGCTCGAGGCGCAGGACGGCCTCGTCCTGCACGACGTGCGCTTCCGCGGACGGCGCGTCATGCACCGCGCCTCCTGCGCGGAGATGATCGTGCCCTACGGCGACCCGCACCCGATGCACAACTGGCGCACCTACTTCGACGCCGGCGAGTACGGGCTCGGCGCCTGCACCAACTCGCTGGTCCTCGGCTGCGACTGCGTCGGCGAGATCACCTACCTCGACGCGCACCTCGCCGCGGGCGACGGCGACGTGGTCGAGATCGCGAACGCGATCTGCCTGCACGAGGAGGACCACAGCCTGCTCTGGAAGCACACCGACCACGCCACGGGCCACGTGGAGAGCCGCCGCGCGCGGCGCTTCGTGGTGAACTCGATGGCCACGGTCGGCAACTACGACTACGCGTTCCGCTGGAACTTCGGCCTCGACGGCCACATCGAGCTCGAGGTGCAGCTGCACGGGATCATCTCGACGATGGCCCACACGGACGGCGAGGAGCTGAAGGGCACCCAGCTCGTCGACCAGGGCCTGTCGGGGCCGCACCATCAGCACCTGTTCTGCTTCCGCCTCGACCTCGACGTGGACGGGCCGCTGAACACCGTGCGCGAGATCGAGGCCGAGCCCGTCCCGACGGGCCCCGACAACCCCGAGGGCAACGCCTGGCGCGCGCGGACGACGGTGCTGCGCACCGAGCTCGAGGCGGCGCGCGACGCCCAGGACGACCTGGCGCGCCAGTGGTACGTCGGCAACCCGCGCGAGCTGTCGGTGGCGGGGACGCCGCGCTCGTACCGGATCGTGCCGATGCACGGCGTGACGCCGCTTCTGGCCCGGCCCGAGGCGACGATCTACCGGCGCGCGGGCTTCGGCCGCCACACCCTCTGGGTGACGCCGTACCGCCCCGACGAGCGCAACGCGGCCGGCACCTACCCGTACGGCCGCGTCGACCAGGACGGCCTGCCCGAGTGGACGGCGGCCGACCGCGGCATCGAGGACACGGACGTCGTCTGCTGGTACACGGTCGGCGTGACGCACTTCGTGCGCCCCGAGGACTGGCCGATCATGCCCGCCGCGCGGGCCGGCTTCCGGCTCGAGCCGGCCGGCTTCTTCGACCGCAACCCGACCCTCGACTGGCCCGCCTCCGAGGCGGCCTGCTGCCACCGCGAGGCGTGATGCACTCGTCGACGGCGCTGCAGATGGACGCCTTCTCCGTGGAGGCCGACGGCCGCCCCGGCGGCCCCGACGACGTCTGGCCCGGCTTCGACCGCCACGACCGCGTCGGGATCGTGCTGCGGGGCCCGCTCGACGCGCTCGGGGCGAGCGCCCTGATGGCCCTGTCGGTGACCGCCTTCTACGACGTGCTGCGCGCCGAGCACGGCGACGACTACCACCGCTACGCCGACTTCTACCTGTTCGGGCAGGACGCGGACGTCGCGGACTACGGCGAGCTCGACTGGTGGCCGGCCCACAAGTACGTGCGCACCGGCCCCGGCGCGGAGGAGCTCCTGCGCGCGGTCAACGACCGCGCGATCACCCGCCTCGTGGTGCCCGCCGGTCCGCCGCGCGACGGCGCGCTCGAGCGCCAGACCCGCACCTCGGCGCTCGACCGGCTGCGCACGGCGATCGCCTACGACCCGCGCGGGCGGGTGGAGGGCGGCGACCTCGCGATCACCGCCGACCGCGTGGTGGAGAGCTACGTCGAGGTCGTCCTGTTCGCGGGCTCGCCGTGGGTCGACGAGGCCACGGAGCGCGCGATGAAGGCCTGGCGCGAGACCCTGTTCGTCGCGCCCAAGTCGGCCCGGGAGACGTACCGGCGGATCGCCGTCGCGGACGCGCTCGCCCTGCTCTGACCCTTCCGCCGGGGCGCCCCCGGCTGCTAGGTTGCGCCGCACGCCCATGCCGACCCACCGCCGCATCCGGCCCTTCAACACGAAGGACACCTACCCCGAGCAGAGCCTGGCGAACGACCTCTGCCAGGCGGTCGTCGCGAACGGGGTCGTCTACCTGCGCGGGCAGGTCGCCCAGGACCTCGACACGCGCGAGGACGTCGGCATCGGCGATCCCGCCGCCCAGGCCCACAAGGTGATGGACAACGTCGAGCTGCTCCTCGCCGAGGCGGGCTCCGAGCCCTCGCACATCGTCAAGTGCGTGATCTACCTGACCGACATCCGCCACCGCGAGCCCGTCTACCGCGTGCTCGGCGAGCGCATGCCGGGCGTGTTCCCCGTCTTCACGGGGCTGGTCGTGGTGGCGCTGGCCCGCCCCACGTGGCTGGTCGAGGTCGACGTCACCGCCGTGATCCCGGAGGGGGCGGGCGCGTGACCCTCTCGCTCGTCGCCGCCGACCCGGTGGCCGGCGAGTGCGGCGTCGCGGTGATGTCCTCGAGCCCGGCGGTCGCCGCGCGCTGCGCGCACGTGCGCCCCGGCGTCGGCGCCGTCGCCTCCCAGAACGTGACCGACCCGCGGCTCGGGCCGCTCCTGCTCGACCGCCTCGCCGCGGGCGCCGAGCCGGAGGCGGCGGTGCACGCCGTCGTGGTCGCGCAGCCCGCCGACGTGATCGCCTACCGCCAGCTCGTCGCCGTCGACCTCGAGGGCCGCACCGCGATCCACTCGGGCGACCACGCGCTCGGCGTGGTCGGCGAGGCCGTCGGGCCCGGCGCGGCGAGCGCGGGCAACCTGCTGGCCGCCCCCGACGTGCCCGACCGCGCGCTGGCCGGCTTCGCGGCCGCCACGGGCGCCCTGGCCGAGCGCCTGCTCGTCGGGCTCGAGGCCGGCGTGGCCGCCGGCGGCGAGGCCGGGCCGGTGCACTCCGCCGGCCTCGTGGTGGCCCGCGACGGCGTCGGCTGGCCCGTCGTCGACCTGCGCGTCGACTGGGACGACGAGGACCCCGTCGGGCGCCTGCGCGCCCTCTGGGAGCGCTGGCAGCCGGAGCTCGAGGGCTACGTGACGCGCGGGCTCCGGCCCGGCGAGGCGCCCTCGTTCGGCGTCCCCGGCGACGAGTAGGCTGCTCGGCATGCGCCGCCTGCCCCTCCTCGCGGCCTGCGCGCTCGGGGCCGTGCTCGCCCTGCCCGCGGCGGCCGCCGCGGCGATCGCCTACGCGCAGGGCGGCGCGGTCATGGTGGCGGACGACGCGGGGCAGGGCGCGCGCCGGGTCGCCTTCGGGCGCGCGCCCGTGATCGCGCCCGACGGCGCGCACCTCGCGCTCCTGCGCCGCGTCGAGGGCGCGGCCCGCGACCGGCTCCAGCTGGTCCTCGTCGACCTCGCCACGGGCGGCGAGGTGGCGACGGGCGCGATCTGCCGCGAGGGCAGCGTGCGCTGGGCGCCCGACGCGACGCGGGTCGCCTGCGTGGCCGTCCGCAACCGCGCCGCCGAGGGCATCACGGTGGTCCGGCTCGACGGCACGGCGCGCGTCCTCGAGGCGGCGGCGGGCAGCGGGGTCTGCGCGCCCTCCTGGGCGCCCGACGCGACGCGGGTCGCGTGGAGCACGCGGGGCGAGCTGCGCGTGCGCCGGGCCGACGGCCGTGGCGCGGTGCGGGCGCTCGGGCGCGGCTGGTGCCCTGTCTGGGGGCCGGCGCGGATCGCGTTCGAGCGCGGCGACTACGTGCCGGACGAGCGGCCGCTGGGAGGGCTCGCCTACCGCGGGCGGCTGTGGACCGTCGACCCCGCGCGCGGCGCGGCCTCCGCGACGCGGATCGGCCGCCGCCCGATCGAGACCTGCGGCTTCGGGCCCTCGTACCCCGTGCTCTGGACCCCCGACGGGACGGGGATCCTGATCGACACGGCCGACCCCGCGACCTGCAGCCCGCAGGCGGCCCGGGTCGACGTGGCCACGGGCGCGGTGCGCCCGCTCGGGAGCGCCGGCCAGGCGGCGGACGGCGCGGAGACGTCCGTGGCGGGGATCTCCGCCGACGGCGCCTGGGCGCTGCTCGAGGGCTACGACGCGGACGAGGCGTGCAGCGGCGCCTCCGCCGCGCCGCTCGGCCGCGAGGCCTGCCGCCCGCTCGTGGGGCGCGCGACGGCCGTCTCGGCCACGGCCGGCTGGCAGCCCCCGGCCTGAGCGCCCCGGGACCGGCCGCTACGCTGCCCTCGTCACCACCCCGACACCCGGAGGTCCCGATGCGGCTCAGGCTGACCCTGATCGCGGCGGCGGTCCTCGCGCTCGCGGCCGTTCCGTCCGCGGCGAGCGCGCTGGTCGCCTTCACCAAGTACACGAAGGACGGCGCCGCGAACCAGCAGATCTGGCTCGCCGCCGACGACGGCTCCGACCAGCGCAAGGTCGGCTCCGCCCGCGGCCTCGAGCCGATGATCTCGCCCGACGGCAAGTGGATCGCCTACATGACGGTCACGGACACGAAGACCTGGGACACCGTCCTCGCCTTCGCCAACGTCAAGACGGGCGAGGTCACGAAGGCCGACTGGGCGTGCAACGGCCCGGTCTGGGCGCCCGACTCGTCGCGCGTCGCCTGCACCCCCGTCAGCGAGGACGCCAAGGGCCTGATGACGGGCGGCGGGCTGTGGCTGGTGACGCCGGCCCTGCAGGCCACCGAGATCGTCAAGCCCAAGGGCAACTCCGTGATCGGGTACTCGTTCTCGCCCGACTCGACGTGGGTGGCCTACGGCCAGCAGGGCTTCCCGGGCACGATCGGCGGCGGCAAGCTGCGCGCCTCGACGATCGACGGGTCGCAGACGCTCAAGCTCGGCCGCGGCTCGTACCCGGTCTGGGGCCCCGAGCAGGTCGCCTACATCCGCACCGAGGTCGACCACCACGGCAAGGTGCCGCTGGTCCGCAGCGAGGTCTGGCTGATCGACGTGCTCGGCGGGCCCGACACGGCCGAGCAGCTGACCTCGTACGCGGCCAAGGGCTTCGTCGAGGGCCCGCTGCCCTTCGCCTGGACGCCCGACGGCTCGACGATCATCGGCACCGTCACCGGCGAGGACCTGATCGACCCGGTCCGCATCAACGCCCGCACGGGCAAGGTGCGCCCGATCGGACCCGCCAACGCGGTGCCGACGGCGGTCTCCGCCGACGGCACGCAGGTGCTGGTCGTGTCCGGCCAGCTCGGCGGCGGTCCGGGGCAGCTGTACGCGGTGCCGGTCAACGGCACGGCGTCGTCGCTCCTGATCAAGAACGTCGACTTCGCCTCGGCCTGCAACACCTGGCAGCCGTAGGACGTCCCCCGGGGCGCCGGCTCGGCCGGCGCCCCGGGGACCCTCCCGCACCGCGCCCGCGGCGCAGGGTCTAGGCTGCGCGCATGCGCCGCCCCCTCGCCCTCCTCGCCTGCCTCGCCGGGCTCGCGCTGGCGCCCGCCGGCGCCGCGGCGACGGTGGTCTACGCGACCGACTACACGCGGCTGGGCACCGCGACCGACGCGGGCGGCGCGAAGCGGCCCCTCGGCGTGCGCGGCTGGGGCGCCGAGATCTCGCCCGACGGGCGCCTCGTGGCCTACCTGCGCGGCCCGATCGGCGACGCCACGGGCCTCGTGGTGCGCGACCTCGCGACGGGCGCGCGCGTGACGGCGGCCCCCGCCGACGGCCAGTACGTCGTGATGCTCGGGATCGCGTGGGCGCCGGACTCGACGGCGCTGCTCGTCGAGACCCAGACCGCCGACGTCGAGGGCTTCGTGACGGGCGAGGGCCTGGCGGTCGTCGACGCCCGCACGGGCGCCTCGACCGTGATCGTGCCCGCACGGGGCAGCCAGACGAACGGCTTCAGCTGGTCGCCGGACGCCCAGCGGATCGCCTACAGCCGCCAGGCCTACGCCGGGCGCCTCTACGGCGGCACCCTCTACGTGGCGGCGCGCGACGGCTCGGGCCCCGTGGCGCTCGGGAAGGGCGAGTATCCCGTCTGGGGGCCGAGCCTGATCGCGGTCAAGCGCTACACGTCCGAGCGCTTCGGCGGCGGCACCGTCTACCACTCGCAGATCTGGACCGTCGACCCGGCGCAGGGCGCGGCGAGCGCCCGCCAGCTGACCCGCTT
>CAIQOY010000036.1 GCA_903873565.1 uncultured Actinomycetes bacterium | reverse complement strand
CGGCGGGCGGCGGCGGCGCGTCGGGCTCGCCGATCGACAGCACGATGATGTCCTCGCCGGCCGCGACGCGGTCCGTGGCGAGCTGGTGCACGCGCCAGGCGGGGTCCGGCTCGTCGGAGAGCCGCATCGAGAGGTCGGCGTAGCGGGGGAAGGCGCTCACGGCCGCCGCACCATAGCCGGACCGCTGGCGGTCACGAATAGGACGCGGGGGTCGGCGATAACGATCAGTTATAAGAAGGACTTTTGCGATCCATAAGGTATGCTTACGCGCCGTCGGGGCGTGAACCCGCCCCGCGCCGCACCATGGCCGACCCGACCTCCACCCCGATCGACCCCGCCGCCGCCGAGGCGATGAGCGCGGACGAGCTCGTCCGCGCCGCCGTCGAGGCCTTCCACCCGTCGATCGCGCTCGCCTGCTCCTTCCAGCAGGAGGAGGCCGTGCTGCTCGACATGCTGCTCGCGGTGCGCCCCGACGCGCGCGTCTTCGCGCTCGACACGGGCGTGCTCTTCCCCGAGACCTACGCGACCTGGCGCGCGTACGAGGAGCGCTACGGGATCGCGATCGAGGCCTTCCGCGGCCCGACCCTGGAGGAGCAGGCCGCCGCGCACGGGGACGCGCTCTGGGAGCGCGACCCGAACGGCTGCTGCGCGCTGCGCAAGGTCGAGCCGCTGAGCCGCGCGCTCGGCGCGCTCGACGCCTGGGTCACGGGCCTGCGCCGCGACCAGGCCCCGACCCGCGCCGGCACGCCGAAGGCGGAGTACGACGAGGTCCGCGGGCTCTGGAAGTTCAGCCCGCTCGCGGACTGGACCCTCGACGACGTCTGGGCCCGGATCCGCGAGCGCGACCTGATCGTCAACCCGCTGCACGCGCAGGGCTACGCCTCGATCGGCTGCACCCACTGCACCAAGCCGGGCGCGGGGCGCGAGGGCCGCTGGGCCGGCAGCGAGAAGACCGAGTGCGGGCTGCACCCCGCCGGGGGGCCGCTCGGATGAGCCACGAGCTCCTGATGGTGCTGTTCGGCCTCGGGGTGGGGCTGCTCGTGGGCGCGACCGGCGTCGGCGGCGGCTCGATCATGACCCCGCTGCTCGTCGTCGTGGCGGGCGTGCCGCCGGTCGGCGCGATCGGCACCGACCTCTTCTACGCCGCGGTCACCAAGACCGTCGGCGGCGCCAGCCACTTCACCAAGAGCACCGTCGACCTGCGCCTGTCCCTGCAGCTCGCCGTCGGCAGCGTGCCCGCGGCGCTGGGCGCCGTCTGGCTCCTGCACTGGATCGACGACCGCGTCGGCATCGCCATCGACACGCCGCTGATCGTGATCGTCGCGGTCGCGATCGGCCTCTGCGCCGTCGCGATGTTCTGGCAGACGCTGTTCCCGCCGAAGACGCGGCCGGAGCGGGCGCCGCGCCATCAGTTCGTCGCCGCCGTGATCAGCGGGCTGATCGTGGGCTTCGTCCTCGGCCTCACCTCCGCCGGGTCGGGCGCCATCCTCGCGCTGCTCCTGATCGCCGTCTTCCAGCTCGCGCCGCACCGCGTCGTCGGCACCGACATCTTCCACGCCGCCCTGCTCCTGTGGGCCGCCGCGATCGGCAACATGGTCGTCGGCAACGTCGACTACCGGCTCGCCGCGCTGCTCCTGCTCGGCTCGATCCCCGGCGTCCTGATCGGCACCAGGGTGTCGGTGCGCCTGCCCGCGCTGGCGCTGCGGATGGCGCTGGCCGGCGTCCTGCTCGCCGCCGCCGGCTCGCTCGCCGTGAAGGCGGGTCTGCCGCTGCCGCCCGTCGGCCTCGTCGTCTGGTTCGCCGCCGTCGCCGTCGTCACCTACCTCGTCTACCGCCGCGTACGCATCCCCGCCCCGGAGGCCGCATGACCACCCTGACCGAGCTATCCACCCTCGACGTCCTCGAGGCGGAGGCGGTGCACGTCATCCGCGAGTGCGCCGCCGAGTGCGAGCGACCCGTGCTGCTGTTCTCCGGCGGCAAGGACTCGATCGTCCTCACGCACCTCGCCGTCAAGGCGTTCGCGCCCGCGGGGCTGCCGTTCCCGCTGATGCACGTCGACACCGGCCACAACTTCGACGAGGTCGTCGCCTACCGCGACGCGATGGTGGCGCGTCTCGACGAGCGCCTGATCGTGGCCAGCGTGGAGGACTCGATCGCGCAGGGCCGCGTGCAGGACGAGACCGGCCCCCGCGCCAGCCGCAACCGCCTGCAGACCACGACGCTGCTCGACGCGATCGCCGAGCACCGCTTCACCGCCTGCTTCGGCGGCGCCCGCCGCGACGAGGAGCGCAGCCGCGCGAAAGAGCGCTTCTTCTCGCATCGCGACGCCTTCGGCCAGTGGGAGCCCCGCAACCAGCGCGCCGAGCCGTGGTCGCTCTACAACGCGCGGCTGAAGCCGGGCGAGCACCTGCGCGTGTTCCCGCTCTCGAACTGGACCGAGATCGACGTCTGGGCGTACATCGAGCGCGAGGGCCTCGAGCTGCCGTCGATCTACTTCGCGCACGAGCGCGAGGTGTTCGAGCGCGACGGGATGCTGCTCGCCGCCCATCCCGCGGTGGAGCGCTACCCCCATGAGCAGCTGTTCACCGAGACGGTGCGCTTCCGCACCGTCGGCGACGCGACCTGCACGGGCGCGATCCGCTCGACGGCCGCCACCGTCCGGGAGGTGCTGGTCGAGACCCGCGCCTCCGACGTCTCCGAGCGGGGCGCCTCCCGCGCCGACGACCGCACCTCCGAGGCCGCCATGGAGGATCGCAAGAGGAACGGGTACTTCTGATGCCGCTCGAGACCCCGCTGCTGCGCGTCGTCGCCGTCGGCTCCGTCGACGACGGCAAGAGCACCCTGATCGGCCGGCTCCTGCACGACACCGGCCACCTGACCCGCGACCAGATCGAGGCCGTGGAGGAGGCGAGCCGTCGGCGCGGCCGCAAGGGCGTCGACCTGGCGCTCCTCACGGACGGCCTGCGCGCCGAGCGCGAGCAGGGCATCACGATCGACGCGGCCTACCGCTCGTTCGAGGCCGACGGCCGCCGCATCCTGCTCGCCGACGCCCCCGGCCACGTCCAGTACACCCGCAATATGGTCACGGCCGCGGCCGGCTCGGACGTCGCGATCCTGCTCGTCGACGCGGCCAACGGGATCATGCCGCAGACCCGCCGGCACCTCGCGCTGTGCGCGCTGCTCGGCCTGCGCGAGATCATCGCCTGCGTCAACAAGATCGACCTCGTCGGCTACGACGAGGCCCGCTTCCGCGAGATCGAGGCGGGGCTCGGCGAGGTCGCGGCCGGCGTCGGCTGCCGCCACCTGACGGTGGTGCCGATCTCCGCGCTCGAGGGCGCCAACGTCGTCGAGCGCGCGAAGACGATGCCGTGGTACGCGGGTCCGACGGTGCTCGAGCTGCTCCACGACCTCGACCCGCCGATCGCGGAGGACGCGCTGCGGATGCCCGTGCAGTGGGTCGTGCGCCACGACGAGGGCGGCGCCGACGTGCGCGGCCTCGCCGGCCGCATCGAGAGCGGCATGGTCGCGGTCGGCGACGAGGTCGTCGCGCTGCCTTCGGGGGTCTCCTCGCGGGTCGCGCGGATCGACGTGCTCGGCGAGGACCGCGCCGTCGCGTCCGCGCCGCTGAGCGTCGCGCTGCACCTCGAGGACGACGTCGACGTGGCCCGCGGCGACGTGATCGTCGCCGCCGACGCCGTGCCGGCGCTCGCCGACCGCGTCGAGGCGACGGTGGCCTGGCTCGACGAGCAGCCGCTCGTCCCGGGCGCCCGCCTCGAGCTGCGCCAGGGCACCCGCTCGGTGCCGGTGATCGTGGAGGCCCTCGAGGCCCGCCTGGAGCTCGACACGCTCGAGCACGAGCCGGCCGACGCGCTGGAGGCCAACGACATCGGCCTGATCGCGCTG
This sequence comes from uncultured Actinomycetes bacterium, assembly GCA_903873565.1. GTDB lineage: Bacteria > Actinomycetota > Thermoleophilia > Gaiellales > F1-60-MAGs149 > F1-60-MAGs149. The sequence continues at coordinate 13,874 of CAIQOY010000036.1, read as the reverse complement.
CACGCGGCCGCCCCGATCGTGGCCGAGGCCTACGTCGCCAACCGCGCGCTCGGCGGCGTCATCCTCGTCGACCCCGGCACGAACCGGACCGTCGGCGTCGTGATGCTCGGCGGCGCGGCGGTGCCCGCGGCCTGAGCCCGCGCGGTCAGAGGCCCTTGCGGGCCTTCTCGAGGCGGCGGCGCAGGTTCGGGTCGAGCTCGACCTTGCGCAGCCGCACGGCGTCCGGGGTGACCTCGACGCACTCGTCCTCGGCGATGAACTCGAGCGCCTGCTCGAGGGACAGCGTGCGGGGCGGCGTCAGCCGCACGAGCTCCTCCGCGGACGCGGCGCGCATGTTGGTCAGCTTCTTCTCGCGGGTCGGGTTGACCTCGAGGTCCTCGCTGCGCGCGTTGACGCCGATGATCATGCCGTTGTAGACGTCGACGCCGGGGCCGACGAAGAGCTCGCCGCGCTCCTGCAGCGTGAACAGGGCGTGCTCGGTGGCGACGCCCTCGCGGTCGGCGATCAGGGAGCCGTTCTGGCGGGCGCGGATCTCGCCGTGCCAGGGCTCGAAGCCCTCGAGCACGTGGTGCAGCTGGCCCGTCCCGCGCGTCTCGGTCAGGAACTCCGTGCGGAAGCCGATCAGGCCGCGGGCGGGGACGATCTCCTCGATCCGCACCCAGCCGGTGCCGTGGTTGACCATCTGCTCCATGCGGCCCTTGCGGATGCCGAGCAGCTGGATCACCACGCCGGCGAACTCCTCGGGCACGTCGATGGCGAGGCGCTCCATCGGCTCGCAGCGCTTCCCGTCGATCTCGCGGGTCACGACCTGCGGCTTGCCCACCGTCAGCTCGAAGCCCTCGCGGCGCATCGTCTCCACGAGCACGGCGAGCTGGAGCTCGCCGCGGCCCTGCACCTCCCAGGCGTCGGGGCGGTCGGTGGGGCGCACGCGCAGGGACACGTTGCCGACGAGCTCCTGCTCGAGCCGCTGCCGGACCATCGTCGCGGTCAGCTTCGCGCCGCTGCGGCCGGCCAGGGGCGAGGTGTTGATGCCGATCGTCATCGACAGGCTCGGCTCGTCGACGGCGAGGACGGGCAGCGGGCGCGGGTCGGCCGGGTCGGCGATGGTCTCGCCGATCGTGACGTCCGCGATGCCGGCGATGGCCACGATGTCGCCGGCCTCCGCGACGTCGGCGGGGACGCGCTCCAGCTCCTCGGTCACGTACAGCTCGGTCAGGCGCACCTGCTCGACGGTGCCGTCGGCGCGGCACCAGGCGACGGTGTCGCCCTTGCGCATCGCGCCGTGGTGGATGCGGCAGAGCGCGAGCCGGCCCAGGTACGGCGAGGCGTCGAGGTTGGTGACCAGCGCCTGCAGGGGGTGGTCGGGGTCGTGCTCGGGGGCCGGCACGTGCGCCAGGATCGTCTGGAAGAGCGGCTCGAGGTCGTCGGCGAGGGCGTCGGGCCCCTCGGTCGAGGCGCGGCCCGCGCGGGCGTTGGCGTAGACGATCGGGAAGTCGATCTGCTCCTCGTCCGCGTCGAGGTCGAGGAACAGGGCGTAGGTCTCGTCGAGCACCTCCGCGATGCGGGCGTCGGGCCGGTCGACCTTGTTGACGCAGAGGATCACGGGCAGCCGCGCCTCGAGCGCCTTGCGCAGCACGAAGCGGGTCTGGGGCAGCGGGCCCTCGCTGGCGTCGACGAGGAGCAGCACCCCGTCGACCATCGCGAGGCCGCGCTCGACCTCGCCGCCGAAGTCGGCGTGGCCGGGCGTGTCGATGATGTTGAGCTTGACGCCTCCGTGGCGGACCGCGGTGTTCTTCGCGAGGATCGTGATGCCCTTCTCGCGCTCCAGGTCGTTCGAGTCGAGCACGCGCTCGGCGACCTCCTGGTTGTCGCGGAAGGCGCCCGACTGCCACAGCATCGCGTCGACGAGCGTCGTCTTGCCGTGGTCCACGTGCGCGACGATCGCGAGGTTCCGGATCGAGTCGCGTCGCTGCACCGCCCGGCAGCCTATCCATCCCCGAACCCCCGGTGAGCCGGTCGATGCAGCACCATTGGGCCCATGCGCCTGCGCATCGGCCTGATCGCCCTCGTCGCCGCCCTGCTCGCGCCCGCGGCCGCCCAGGCCGGCTGGCGCGACGTCCCGGACCCCTCGGCGCAGCCGGACGTGGCCGCGGAGACGACCCGCGAGCAGATCGGCCCGACGACGGTCGTGCGCTCCTGGTACGACGCCTGGAACGGCCGCCGCCGCGAGCTGCGGGTCGCCGTGCCCACCGCCGCCCTCGAGTCCGGGCGCGCTGTGCCCCTCCTGGTGACGATGCGCCCGGCCGGGCTGAGCCTGCTCTGCACCGACGAGAACATGCAGCTCGCGGGCCGCAGCGGCTTCGCGCTGGCCTGCCCGAGCGGGCAGGGCGTCGTCACGCGCTCCTTCTCCTACGGCGCGGCGGGGCAGATCAGCGACCTCGCGCGGATGCCGGCGCTCGTGGCGGAGCGCGTCCCCGACCTCGTGGCCGACCCGCGGCGCGTGTACCTCGCCGGCTCCTCGATGGGCGGCACGGAGGCCCTGCTGGTGGCGCTGCGCTACCCCGGCGCCTACGTGCGGGTCGCGTCGCTCGACCCGATCACGGACCTCGGCCGGCGCTTCGGGTCGCTGCCGATGGTCCGCCGCCTGCTCCTGCAGGCCGAGTGCGACGGACCGCCCGTGCTGCAGCCGGGCTGCTACCTGGCCCGCAGCCCGCAGTCGCTCGTCGGCGGGGGCGCGCAGGCCGGGGCGATCGCGCTCTGGTACTCGACGCGCGACCCGGTCTCCGGGGAGCCGTGGCAGGTGCCGCGCTTCGCGGAGGGCCTCGCCGCGCACGGCGCGCCGGGCTTCACGGTGCGGGTCGGGCGCTGGGGGCACGGCGCGCTGTGGGACCGCCCGGCGATGCGGCGCGCCTGGATGCGGGACCTCGGGCTGCCGGTCGAGGTGCCGGCGGCGCTCCCCTTCGCCTACGACCGCCTCACCGCGGCCGACGGCGGGCTCGTGGCGGCCCGGCGCGGGGCTTGACGCGGGCTGCCCGCGCGCCGACGCTACCGACCGACCCCGGCCCAGGAGCGGACCATGTGCGGCGATCTCGGCAACCTGATCTTCGAGGCGATGCAGGAGGTGGACGGGCGCACGGTCAGCCGCAGCCCGTGGGGCGACGAGGACCAGATCGGCCGCCTCAACTGGATGACCTCCGAGGGGCAGGGCGAGCTGCTCGCCCGCCTCGACGGCACCAAGGTGTTCGATCTCTCGGTCGACTACTTCAAGGGCATGCCCTCCTGGGTCGCGGCCGGCGACCCCGTCTACGACATCTGGATGACGCACACCCCCGACGGGGCGGTGATCGACGGCCTCGCCGGCGTCGACCCCGAGCTGCTCGAGCGCTACTCGTACGCGGGCGACGCGGTGCAGATGTACACGCACTGCGGGACGCACCTCGACACCCTCAACCACTTCGGCCACGACGGGCTGTTCTGGAACGGCTGGAACCAGAAGCAGCACCTCGGCAGCCGCCACTGGCTGGTCGGCGGCGCCGAGCACTACCCGCCGATCATCGGCCGCTGCGTCGCGATCGACGTCGCCGGGATGCACGGCGTCGACTGCCTCGACCCGGTCCACGAGATCACGGCGCAGGAGCTGAAGGACGCCCTCAAGCGCCAGGGCTCCGAGATCCGGCCCGGCGACATCGTCCTGATCCGCACCGGCCGGATGACCGTCTGGCCGGACGTGCAGGCCTACATCACCGACCAGCCCGGGATCGGGATGGGCGCCGCCAGGTGGCTCTGCGAGGAGGCCGGCGCGATGCTGCTCGGCGCGGACTCCCTGTCGCTCGAGGTCGTGCCCAACCCGGACCCCGAGACCTTCCTGCCGGTGCACTCCTACCTGTTCGCGACCGCGGGCTGCCCGCTGATGGAGGTCATCGACATGGAGGAGATCTGCCGCGAGGGCGTCTACGAGTTCGCCTTCATGGGCTTCCCGCTCAAGCTGACGGGGGCCACGGGCACCCCGATCCGCCCGGTCGCGATCCCGCTGCGGGACTGAGGCGCACAGGAGTCCGTGCCGCGCTGCGGTATAACCGCAGCGAGCGGCGATGGAGCGCCGCTACCACCGAGCTGGAGGTGAGGAGCATGGCTTCCGCCGATGACGCGGAGCGGCAGGTCGATCTCGGGGCGACGGCGCTCGCCGCCGAACAGGAGAAGCGGCTCGTCCGCACCCTGACCCGCCTCGACACGATCTTCCTGATCATCGCGGCCGTCGTCGCGCTCGACGTGGTGGCGCAGGTCGCCTCCTACGGCGGCGAGACGTTCACCTGGGCGCTGGTGATCGCCGTCTTCTTCCTGGTGCCGATGGCGCTGATCTTCGCGGAGACCGGCGCCGCCTTCACGCAGGAGGGCGGCCCCTACCAGTGGGTCAAGTACGCCTTCGGGCGCGGCTGGTCGGCGGTCTCGACCGTCATGTACTGGATCACCAACCCGATCTGGCTCGGCGGCTCGCTGGCCTTCGTCGGCTACGAGGCCTGGAACGCGTACGTGTTCGACATCTCGTCGTCGTTCGCGCACTACCTGTTCCTGCTGATCTTCATCTGGTTCGCGATCTTCCTCGCGATCATCAGCCTCAAGACGGGCAAGCACTTCATCACCGCCGCGGCGATCGCGAAGATCGTCGTCGCGCTGAGCCTCGTCGTGACGGCGCTGATCTACGCCATCCAGAACGGCGCGGCCGGGCTCGACACGACGTCCTTCTCGCCGACCCTGGCCGGCTTCCTCGGCGTCGTGCCGCTGCTCCTCTTCGCCTACGTCGGCTTCGAGGCCCCGAACGCGGCCGCCGAGGAGATGGAGAACCCGGGCCGCGACGTGCCCCGCGCCATCGGGGTGGGCGCCACCGTGACGGCGCTGACCTACCTCCTGCCGATCTTCGCGATCCTCGCGGTGATCCCGGCCGACCAGGTGTCCGGCATCGGCGGCTTCCTCGACGCCGTCGCGGTCGTGTACTCCGTCTGGGGCGGCGCGGCCGAGGTGCTGCTCGTGGTGACGGCGATCCTGTTCGTCTACGCGCTGGCCAACCAGGGCAGCTCGTGGATGATCGTGACGGACCGCATGCAGGCGATGGCGGCCGCCGACGGCTCCTTCTTCGGGGGCTTCTTCGGCGAGTTCTCCGAGCGCCTGCACACGCCGGTGCGCATGAACATCCTGTCCGGCGTCGTCTCGACGGTCTTCATGATCGCCGCGATGCAGCTGACGGAGGGCGACGCGGCCGCGATCTTCGTGACCGTGCTGATCATCGCGATCACGACGCTCCTGCTCTCCTACCTGATCATCCTGCCGGCGGTGATGCGGCTGAAGACGAAGTACCCGAACGTCCCGCGGCCCTACGCGGTGCCCGGCGGCAACGGGGGCTTCATCGCCCTCGGGGTGCTCGCCCTGGCCTGGATCGTCCTGGGCAGCTGGGTGGCGCTCTTCCCGGGCACCCTCGAGGGGCTGTTCGGCATCGAGTACCCGTTCGAGGAGATCTGGGGCCTGTCGCAGGCCCGCTTCGAGATCTTCACGCTCGGCACCATGGGCCTGGTGATCCTGCTCGGCATCGCCGGCTACATCGGCGGCGCCAAGCTGCGCCAGACGATCGGACCGGACCCCGAGGCGCCCAAGGGCGCGCTCGGCGACTAGTCAGGACGCGGAGGGGGCCGGGCGGGCGCTGCCGCCCGCCCGGCCCTTCCACGCGAGCCAGAGGGCGAGGCCGAAGCCCGGCCACCAGATCAGGTCGTTGGTGACGATGATCAGGCCGGCCTCGATCGGCACCCGGCCCGACACGAGGGCCCCGAGGAAGCCGATCGGGCCGAGGATCTTGCCGAGCAGGCCGACGAGCACGATCGGCCAGTGGCGGATCGGGTCGCGCGCGGCGATCGCGTAGCCGATGCCGTAGACGCCGACGATCATGCCGATGCACTGCCACAGCTCGGGGTAGTTGGGCTGGTCGATGCCGGCCAGCGAGAAGGCGCTCGCCGGGAACAGCACGGCCCAGGCCCCGAACAGCACGTTGTAGACGGCGGCCACGGCCAGGACGGCCTTGGCGGCGGCCAGGGCGGGAGTGCGGGTGGGGGCGGTCGCGAGGGCCACGATTTCCGTATCGCACCGGGCCGGTGGGCAGCCCGACCGGCCCGCGGGCGCGCCGCGTTCATAACGGTACCGGTATTATACGGCGGTGGACCCCGCCTCGCTCATCCGCACTGCACGCCTCGACGCCGGCCTCACGCAGGCGCAGCTCGCGGAACGGGCGGCGACGTCGCAGCCGGCGATCGCGCGCTACGAGTCCGGTGCCGCGTCCCCCTCGGTCGCCACGCTGGATCGCATCCTGCGGGCGACGGGCCGGCGCCTCGTCCTGGCCGCGGAGGCCGCCACCGCCCAGCCGGCATCGTCGGCGCGGATGCGCGCGCTGCGCGCGCGCCGCCGCGAGATCCTCGCGCTGATGCGCGCGCATCGCGCCCGCAACCCGCGCGTCTTCGGGTCGACGGCGCGCGGCGAGGACCGGCCGGGAAGCGATATCGATCTCGTCGTGGACATCGACTTCCGCGATCAGGGCCTCTTCCCGCTGCTCGAGCTGCGCGATGCGCTGAGCGAGCTCCTGGGCGAGCCCGTGGACCTCGTCGCGGCGTCGCTCCTCAAGCCGGAGGTGGCGGCGGGCGTCGAGCGCGACGGGATCCGGCTCTGAGCCCGCGCGACTCGCGCCAGCGGCTCGCGGACATCGTCGCCGCGATCGACGCGATCGCGGCGCTCCGCTTCGACGCCCCGCACGCCGACGCGGCGCTCCGCTACCACCTGATCGTGATCGGCGAGGCGGTGGCCGGCGTCGGCGATGCCGTCCGCGACCGGCATCCGGAGATCCCGTGGTCCCGGATCGTCGGGCTGCGGAACGAGCTGGCGCACGCGTACCACCGCGTCGACGACGGCGCGCTGCGTGATGCCGTGCTCCCGGGCCTGACCGGACTGCGCAGCGTCTGCGCGGACCTCCTCGACGAGAACGGGGCCTGAGCCCCTCGCGCCGGGGTGCCTCCCGGGGCTACGCTCCCGCCCATGGACGACGCCCGTGTGGTGGTGGTCGAGGAGACCGGGATCGACCCGGCGCGCGGGACCTCGCGCCTGACCCAGGACATCAGCGCCTTCGGCCACGAACTCGTCGCCGACGAGCCCGTCGACGCGGGCGGCGCCGACCTCGGCCCGCCGCCCTTCGCGCTGCTCCTGTCCGGGCTCGGCGCGTGCACCGCGATGACGCTCCGGATGTACGCCGACCTCAAGGAGTGGCCGCTCGAGCGGGTGCGCGTCGAGCTGCGCCACGAGACGGGCCCGGACGGCCTCGTGATCGACCGCCGGATCGAGCTCGCCGGCGACCTCGACGCGGCGCAGCGCGAGCGGCTGCTCGCCATCGCGGGCAAGTGCCCCGTGCACAAGGCGCTGACCGGGCCCGTGGAGATCCGGTCCGCGCTCGCCTGAGCGAGCGGGCACACGGCCGGAAGCGGACGGCGCGGGTAGACTGCGCGCGCCGGGGCCCCGCCCGGCGGCCGCCCGGCGTCAGATCCGGTTCCTTCGGCGGTCTTCAGATACGACGACCCGCATGCCCCGCCTCCGCCGACCGCTCATCCTCGCCGCGGCCCTGATCGCCGCCCTCGCCCTCGTCGCGCCCGCCGGCGCGCGCCCGGGTGACGCCGTGCCCGGTGAGTACATCGTCAAGGTCAGGAGCGGCGTCTCGCCCGCGGACTTCGCCAAGGACAACGCCGCGGACGCCGACGTCAAGGGGGTCTACCGCCGGATCATGAACGGCTTCACGGCGAAGCTCAGCGAGGGCCGCCGGCGCGCGCTCGAGCGCCACCCCTGGGTCACGGCGGTGGTGCCCAACCGCGAGGTCGCCGTGGCGGCCACGCAGTCGCCCGCCACCTGGGGCCTCGACCGCGTCGACCAGCGTGCGCTGCCCCTCGACGGCGCCTACTCCTACACGTTCACCGGGAGCGGGGTCAACGCGTACGTCATCGACACCGGGATCTACGCGGGCCACGCGCTGTTCGGCGGCCGCGTCCAGGCCGGCGCCTCGATGGTGGACACGGGCACGGGCGCGACGGACTGCAACGGCCATGGCACCCACGTGGGCGGCACGATCGGCGCCTCGACGTACGGCGTCGCCCCTGCCGTCTCGCTGATCCCCGTGCGCGTCCTCGACTGCGCGGGCTCCGGCACGCTCTCGGGCGTCCTGCTCGGCCTCGAGTGGGTCGTCGCGCACCACAAGCCCGGCGAGCCCGCGGTCGCCAACCTCTCGCTCGGCGCCGGCGCGGTCCTCCCGGACCTCGACGCCGCGATCGAGGCCACGGTGGCCGACGGCATCGTGGTCGCGGTGGCCGCCGGCAACGACGCGGTCGACGCCTGCGGCGACTCCCCGGCGCGGGCGCCCTCGGCCGTGACGGTCGGTGCCACCACGAGCGTGGATGCGCGCTCCTCCTTCTCCAACTACGGCGCCTGCCTCGACCTGTTCGCGCCGGGCTCCGGCATCACCTCGACCTGGATCGGCTCCGCCTCGGCCACCCGCAGCCTCTCGGGCACGTCGATGGCCGCCCCGCACGTGGCGGGCATCGCCGCGCGGCTGTGGTCGGGCCAGCCGACCGCGACCGAGCCCGGGGTGCGCGCCCAGGTCGTCGCCGACGGCACGCCCGGCGTGGTCGGCGATCCGGGGGCGGGATCGCCCAACCGGCTCGCGTGGGCCGACCCCGGCACGCCCCCGCCGGTGCCGAGCCTGCCCGCCCTGACGCCGCCGGCCGACCCGTCGGACGCGCCGGCCCTGCCCGCGCTCGGCCCCGAGCCCGACACGGGCGGTGGAGCGGGCTCGGGCGACGAGGCGGGCGACGGCGAGGGCGCCGCGCCGGCGGCGCCGCGGATCCGCTCCGCGCGGCACACCGGCAACTGGTTCAAGATCGTCATCACGGGCTCGGAGGGCACCTTCCAGGTCTTCCGCGACGGCAAGCTCGCGGTGCAGACCGGCAAGCGCACCGTGCTGGTGCGCCACGGCACGGACCGCCGTGACGTGTTCCGGGTGCGCGCGCTCGTCGGCGACCGGGTCTCCGCGTTCTCCAACCCGGTGATCCGGGTCGGCAGCCGCGTCAGCCTCGGCCGGCGCGGCTAGCCCGCAAGGGCGGCCGCCGGGTCCTCGGCGGTCAGCGCGCGGCTGATGGCGCGGCAGAGGCGCTCGTTGTCGGTGTGGCGCGCGTCCTCGTCGGGGACCTCCCACGAGGACTGCTTGACCACGACCACGTTGCGGGGCCGGTCGACGTAGATCATCTGCCCGTGGATGCCGACCGCCATCACGCAGTCGGGGTCGACGCGGGGCTGGTACCAGCACGAGCGGTAGCAGCCGCCGGGCAGCCACGCGGCGTAGTCGCCGGCGGCCCAGTGGGCGGGGTCGCCGCCCGTGGTGAGGTCGTCGACGAACCACTCCGGCACGATCCCCGCCCCGCCCTCGGCGACGATCATCCCGAGCCGGGCGGCGTCGCGCGGGGTTGCGCTGAGGCCGCCTGCGGCGCGCGGCATGCCGAGCCGGTCGAGGGTGATGTCGGCGTCGGCCTCGGCACCCATCGGCACCCACAGGTGCTGCGAGACGGCGAGGGCGTAGGGCAGGCCCGAGGCGGCCTCGCAGACCCAGCCGAGCATGTCGGTCGTCGGCGACAGGTACCGGAACACCCGTCCGTGCTCGCCCTCGGGCTCGCGGGTGGCGAGGAACTCGCGCAGGCCCATGTGGTCGGGCGGCGCGGGGTACCAGCCCGCGGAGTTGCGGTAGAGGGTGAGGTCGATGCCGGGCGAGTAGTCCTCGACGAAGCGGTACGAGGCCTCCATGTCGAGCAGGTGCCGGACGGTCGCGGTGCCGAAGCCGCCGTCCCGCACCTCGGGCACGTAGTCGACGACGGGGGCGTCGAGGTCGAGCTCGCCCGCGCCGGCCAGCGCGCCGGCGAGGAGCGCCGTGATCGACTTGGTGACGGAGAAGAGCAGGTGCGGCTCGTCGTCGCGGACGCCGGGCGCGAGCCACTCGAGCGCGACCTTCCCGTCCTTTACCGCCACGAGGGCGTCGGAGCGGGTGGAGGCGAGGAACTCGCCCACGACGTGCTCGCCGCCGGTGCCCTCGAAGCGCAGCGCGAGCAGGTCGCCCGCGGGGGCGAAGGGCAGCTCGCGCGGGTGGCGGCCGTGGCGGATGCGGGCCGTCGGGATCAGCTCGCGCACGTGCCGGAACGACCAGTGCGCGTGGTCGGGCGTCATCCAGTTCGCGAGGGTGGGGCGCTCCATGCGGCGCAGTATGGCCGCTCTCAGCCGGCGGTGACGGTGATGGTCACCGCGACGCGCTTCGACGGCGCGTCCGCGCCCGGGGCGAAGTAGCCGACGGCCCCCCGCGTCTCGCCGGGCGCCACCCCCTCCACGTAGACCGTCATCCGGCCGGCGGGCCCGTTGACGATGTCGTTCATGGGGATCTGCTGCACCGGCAGCGGCCGCGCGACGCGCACGTCGGGCCGGCGGATCCAGCGCCAGCGGTGGCCGGTGCGCGCGTTGGCGAGCAGCATGAAGCCCTTCTCCTGGTCCACCGCGACGACGATCTCGCGGGGGGTCAGGGTGTCCGGCGCGGCGCCGGCGGGCGCGGCCGCGGCGAGGGCGACGAGGGCGACGAGCGCGGTGCCGGCGAGGCGGGGCACGTGCCAATCGTGCCATCGACCGCCCTGCGCCGTGCGGCGGGGCGCCCCTAGGACGGGTCGAGGCCGTACACGACGCCCGTGCCGACGAGGTAGACGCGCTCCTCGTCGGCGACGATCGGCGAGTACTTGCCCGCCGGGAACTCCCACACGATCTCGCGGGTCGCGACGTCGACGGCGTAGGTGGCGTCGGGCCCGCGCTTCGACTCGCGCACGCCGTTCTGGCCGCAGCCGGAGCAGGTCGAGACGTAGAGGAGGCCCGCCATCAGGGTCGGCGCGCCGTGGATCGCGCCCGGCATCTCGAGGCGCCACGCCTCCGCGCCGGTGGCGGCGTCGTAGGCGATCAGCCAGCCGTCGTAGGTGCCGATGTAGACGGTCTCGTCGGCGACCGCCGCCGCCGTGTAGACGTAGCTGCCGGCCTGCTTGGCCCACAGCAGGTTGCCCGACTCGGCGCCGAAGGCGTACATCCAGCCGTCGGTGTTGCCGACGAAGACGCGCCCGTAGGCCACGGTCGGCGTGGCGTAGAAGTACTCGCGCCCGGAGCCGAGGTTCTCGTTCGACTGCGCCTGCCAGTTGATCGCGCCGGTCTCCGCGTCGAGCGAGTAGAGGCTGCCGCCGTTCGTGCCGATCGTGATCGCCGCGCCGCCGCCGGACTGCGCCGGGTCGATCCAGGTCGCCGACGCCACGATCTGGGCGTCGAGCTCGGTCGCCCAGATCTCGGCCCCCGTGCGCGCGTCGAGGGCGTAGACCTTCGCGTCCCAGGCGGCGACGTAGACCACCCCGTCGACGACGAGGGGCGAGGACTCGACGGGCGCCATCTCGACGCGCCAGAGCTCCTCGCCGGAGGCGGCGTCCCAGGCGGCGACGAAGCCCCCGTCCTGGAACTCGCCCTTCGGGCAGGGGTAGTCGGCGAGGAACCCGGCGTAGACCACGCCGTCGGCGTAGGCGGGGGAGGCGGCCGAGCAGTGCCCGGTGTCCTTCTCCCAGATCGTGCCGCCCGTGCCGGTGTCGACGGCGTAGAAGCGGCCGCGCAGCTGGCCGACGAACATGCGGCCCTCGGCCACCACCGGCGGGAACTCGAGCAGACTGCGGGAGCGGAACACCCACTGCTCGGTGTAGGGCGGCCGGTGCTCGAGCGCCGGGTTGTGGCGGGTGCGCGCGTCGTCGAAGCCGTAGGTGGGCCACGGGTCGGCGGGGTCGGGCGCGGCCTCGGCGGTGGTCGCGGCCGGTGCGGTCTCCGGGATGAACTCGACCGTGGCCGAGCCCTCCACCTCGTCGGGCTCCATCGCCCCGAGGGCCAGCCACGCGCCGGCGCCGATGACGGCGAGCACGGCCACGGCGACCACGGCGATCAGCCCCCAGCGCGGGCGGCGTCGGGGCTGTCTCGCGCGCTCGGGCATCCACGCCCATGATACGTGCGCCCGTGCGGGTTTCCCGGTGCGGGCCGCGGTACGCTCGGGGCGTGGACGCGGACGCGGACGACCCGACCCCCGACCCGGCGGCCTGCCGCCGCCGCTGCCCGATGTGCGGCAGCACGGAGGCGCCGGTCGAGGTGCACGGGCACGTGCAGTGCGCGACCTGCGGCGTCAACATCGACCCGTGCTGCGGCGGCGCGCCGCTCGATGAGGCGGCCTAGCCGCCGGCGGGTGGGAAGACCCGGGCCAGGAAGCCCGCGTACCAGTCGGCCTGAGCCTCGTCGTGGATCGCCATCAGGCGGTCCTGCTCGGCGCGGTCCTGCGCGCCCGGGGCCTCGCTGCGGGCCCACGACTCGTCCTGCCAGCGCCGGAAGAGCTCCGGCGTGACCTCGCTGTGGAACTGCAGGCCCCAGGCCCGCTCGCCCCAGCGGAAGGCCTGGTTCGGGTAGGCGTCGCTCTCGGCGAGGCGCACGGCGCCGTCGGGGATCCCGAACTGGTGGTAGTGGGCCTGGCAGACGACGAGCGGCCCGGGCAGGAAGCCGTCCGCGAGGCCGTCGGCGGTGGGGCGCACCTCGTAGTAGCCGAACTCGTGCAGGCCGTGGTCGGGCGGACCGACCTCGGCCCCGAGGACGCGCGCCATCGACTGGGCGCCCTGGCAGATGCCGAGCAGGGGCACGCCCGCGTCGAGGGCCTCCCGGATCAGGCGGTGCTCCTCGACGAGGAACGGGAACTCGTCCTCGGCGTAGACCGCGAAGGGACCGCCGTGGACCACGACGCCCGCCACCGTATCGTCGACCCGAGGCACGGCGTCGCCGGCGTAGGGCCGCAGCCGCTCGACCGCGTAGCCGGATGCGCCGAGGTGCCCGTGGACGCGGTCGACGGGCGGCTCGTCGCCGTGGCGGATCTCCAGCACCCGGGGCGGGGTTCGCATCGTTTCACCTTACCCGCTTGTTCAGGGGTGTGCGGCGGGACGCCGCCGTCACCTCTCGGACGTGGTTCCATGTGGGTGCCCGATGCGCCGCCTCGCACCCCTCCTCGCCCTGCTCGCGCTGCTCGTCGCGGCGCCCGCCGCCGCGGCGGCGCCGGTCAGCGCCCGCGACCTGCTCGGGGACCTGCGCACGGCCCAGCCGAAGGGCGAGGGCTACGACCGCGGCCTCTTCGACCACTGGGTCGACGCCGACGGCGACGGCTGCGACACGCGCGACGAGGTGCTGGTCGAGGAGGCCCGCACCCCGCCGGGCCTGACCGAGCGCTGCAGCCTGGTCGGCGGCCGCTGGTGGTCGGCCTACGACGACCTGCTCGTGACCAGCGCGCGGCGCCTCGACATCGACCACTTCGTGCCGCTGGCCGAGGCGTGGCGCTCGGGCGCGCGGCGCTGGGACGCCGACACCCGCCGGCGCTTCGCCAACGACCTCGACTACCCGCTGACCCTGATCGCGGTGACCGCCTCGACCAACCGCTCGAAGAGCGACCAGGACCCGACCGCCTGGCTGCCGCCCTTCGGCGCCTACCGCTGCACGTACGTGGCCTCGTGGATCGCCGTCAAGTGGCGCTGGCGCCTGGCCGTCGACGCGCTCGAGCGCGGGGCCCTGACCGTGGGCCTGTCGGGCTGCGGACGGCGGGCGCTGGTGCCCGAGCCGCGCCGCGCCGCGATCGGCATCGACCGCGAGCCGGAGGCCGAGGCCGCGCCGCCGGAGGAGAGCCAGGCCGTCGCGCCGGTGGCCCCCGCGACGGGCGCTGACGACCCGCG
>CAIQOY010000035.1 GCA_903873565.1 uncultured Actinomycetes bacterium | reverse complement strand
TGGGCGGTCTCGGCGAGGACGGCCGACGATCCGGTGATCGCCGCCACCGTGCCCTTGGCGGCCACGGCGGACGCCGTCAGGGCGACGCTCAGCCACGCGGCGCGCCACTTGCGGCGGGCGTGATCGGTCGGCAGGGCCGCGGACACCGGGGAACGCTACCCAACGCCGCGCCGAATCCGCGTTCGAGGCGCGCCTAGCGGGGCCCGACGGCGGCCACGGGGCGGCTGGTACCCTGCCCGGCACCGGAGACGTGGCCGAGTGGCTGAAGGCGCCCGCCTGCTAAGTGGGTATTGGGGGTAAACCTCAATCGAGGGTTCGAATCCCTCCGTCTCCGCTGGGGTCGGCCCCGCGCTCGCGTTCGGGACGGGCCGGGGATCCTCTAGGATCACGTCCGTGGAGTGGGCCGTCGTCAAGTCCGGGCGCCGACTGGTCATCGCCGTCGCGATCTCGATCGCGGTCGCGCTGCTCGCGATCTCGCCCGTCGGCGCGTCGATCTCCGAGCGCTGGGACCTCGCGCACTACACGGCCCACGCGGCGATCTTCATCCCGGTCGCGGTGATCGCCTTCGCGATCCGCGACGGGCTGCGCTCGAAGCCGCTGCACCCCTACGTCGCCGTCGGCCTCGGGGTGGTCGCCCTGGCCCTCGACGTCGCCTCGCTCGTGCCGCCGTTCGACACCGCGATCGAGACGAACGAGGCCCTGCACTCGGCGCAGCACGGGCTGGTCGCCCTGGCCGGAGCCCTCGTGGGCATCGCCGTGCGCGACGTGATCGCCGCGGGCCGCCGCCCGCGCGTCGGCAGCTCCTCCGGCGGCAGCTGATCCCGCGCGCGCAGCGGGCGGCCGACGGGGATGGCACGGCCCGCGCGGCGCGGCTAGGCTACCCGCCGAGGCGCCGCGTGCGCCCGACGACCGTTCCAACCCGGAGAACCACATGAGCGACTACGCAGTTGTCAACCCGGCCACCGGCGAGACCGTCAAGGAGTACCCGACGTCGACCGACGCCGAGCTCGCCGCCGCCGTCGCGAAGGCGGAGGAGACCTATCGCGGCTGGCTGCGCGAGACCTCGGTCAAGGAGCGCTGTGAGCTGGTGCGCAAGGTCGGCGCGCTGCACCTCGAGCGCTGCGACGAGCTGGCCAGCATCATCGTGCGCGAGATGGGCAAGCCGCACGCCCAGGCCGTCGGCGAGATCGAGTTCTGCCAGGCGATCTACGAGTACTACGCCGACCACGGCGAGGCGTTCATGGCCGACGAGGACATCGCACTGTCGTGGGGCGAGGGCTCCGCAGTGCTGCGCCGCTCGGGCGTCGGCGTCGTGCTCGGCATCATGCCGTGGAACTTCCCGTACTACCAGGTCGCCCGCTTCGGCGGCCCGAACATGATCATCGGCAACGCGGTGCTGCTCAAGCACGCGCCGCAGTGCCCCGAGTCGGCCGAGGCGATGCAGCGGATGTACCTCGACGCGGGCTTCCCCGAGGGCGCCTACGTCAACATCTACGCCACCAACGACCAGGTCGCCGGCCTGATCGCCGACCCGCGCGTGCAGGGCGTGTCGGTGACGGGCTCCGAGCGGGCCGGCGCGGCCGTGGCGGAGATCGCCGGGCGCAACCTCAAGAAGGTCGTGCTCGAGCTGGGCGGCTCCGACCCGTTCATCCTGCTCTCGACCGACGACCTCGACGCCACCGTCGAGTCGGCGGTCGCGGCGCGCGTCGACAACGCGGGGCAGGCCTGCAACGCGGCGAAGCGCTTCGTGGTCGCCGAGGGCCTGTACGACGACTTCCTCGGCAAGTTCACCGAGGCGATGCAGGCCGTCGAGACCGGCGACCCGACCGACGCGGACTGCGCGATGGGCCCGCTGTCGTCCACGGTCGCGGCCGACCGCTTCGAGGACCAGCTCAAGCGCGCCGTCCAGGGCGGCGCCACGCTGGTCGGCGGCGAGCGCGACGGCAACTACTTCACGGCCGGCGTCCTGACCGGCGTGACGCCGGACAACATCGCCCACCACGAGGAGCTGTTCGGCCCCGTGGCGATCGTCTACAAGGTCAAGGACGAGGCCGAGGCCGTGCGGCTCGCGAACGACACGCCCTACGGGCTCGGCTCGTACCTGTTCACGACCGACAAGGACCAGGCGCTGCGCATCGCCGACCAGATCGACGCCGGCATGGTCTTCGTCAACGTCGTGGGCGCCGACGCGCCGGAGCTGCCGTTCGGCGGCATGAAGCGCTCCGGCTTCGGCCGCGAGCTCGGCCGCTTCGGCTGCGAGGAGTTCGTCAACCGCAAGATGATCCGGATCGGCTGATCCGGACCGGGGCGTCCACGGGTGCGGGAGGCGCGGTCCCACGGGGCCGCCTCCCGCACCCGTTCGCCGGCCCCTAGCGCCGTGCGGCGGGCAGCCCGACGGCGATCCGCACGCGGTCGGCGACCAGGTCCACGGTCGCCGGCGAGGCCTCGCCCCAGCGGGCGACGAGGCGCTCCCGGGCGATCGATCGGAGCTTCACGGGCAGCGCGTACGAGGTGATGCGCAGGCCGCCCTCGCCCGCGGGGATCTCCACGGCGCCCTGGTTCGCGCGCGGCGTCCCCGTCAGCGGCACGACGATCGCGAGTCCGCCGGGCCCGACGCCGACGCGCGTCGCGCTGATCACGAGCACGGGCCGGATGCCGGCCTGCTCGTTGCCGCGGACCGGGTCGAGGTCCGCGAGCCAGATCTCACCGCGACGGGCGCGGGGGGATGTCATCCGGCTCGAGGGGGTATGGCTCGCGGGCGAGGGCGTGCAGCTCGTCGGCGTGCGCCGCGTCCCACGCGTTCATCCGGTCGAGCAGGTCCTCGTCGGCGTGGCGCTCGAAGAGCCGCTCGAGGAGCTCGGCCGCGGTGATGCCCTCGGCCTCGGCGCGGCGCGCGATCTCCGCCCGCGTCTCCGGGTACACGCGCACCGTGGTGGTCGTCCGCGGGGCCATGGCGTCCAGCATAGGTGGCATCAGTAGTGGATACAACGCCGCCGGTGGCGCACGCGATGACGCGGCATCCGCGCGGACGCGCGCCGGACGTGCGCGGACCCCGGCGGCGGTCTCGCGTATCGTGCCGCCCGTGGCCGTGATCGAGGACCGCCTGCCCCTCGGCGACCTGCCCCTGGCCCGGGGCGGGGTGCTCGAGGGCGCCCATCTCGCCTACCGCGTCCACGGCGAGATCACCGGCGGCGAGGCGATCCTCCTGCCGCACATGTACTCGGGCAGCATGGACTCGGTGGTCGGGTTCCTGGCCCCCGACGGCCCGCTCGACCCGGCCGCGTGCGCGGTCGTCACCCCGGCGATGCTCGGCGCGGGCGCCTCGACGTCGCCGTCGAACGCGGCGCCCGCCCAGCGCGGCGAGGCCTTCCCGGCGCTGGCGACGGCCGACGACGTGGCGGCCCAGAAGGCGCTGCTCGACCACCTCGGGGTGACGCGCCTGCGCCTCGCGCTCGGCTTCTCGATGGGCGCGCAGCAGGCGCTGCGCTTCGCCGTCACCCATCCGGAGCTGGTGGGGCGGCTGGTCCTGATCGCCGGCACCGCGCGCAACACGCCCTACGGCCGGGTCGTCGCCCGCGCGCTCGGCGAGGCGATCACCGCCGGACCGGGCTGGCGCGTCCCCGACGACGCCCTCGCCGGCCGCCACCGCCACGCACGGCTGATGAGCATCCTCGGCGCCACCCACGAGGCGTTCCTGCCGCACCGCATCGCCGAGGCCGGGGTCGCCGACCACGACGCCTTCATCCGCGACGTCTTCGAGGCCGACTACGGCGGCCAGGACGCCAACGACCTGCTCTGCCAGCTCGAGCGCTGGCACGGCGCCGACGTCGCGGACGGCGGCGACCTCGCCGCCGCGCTGGCCCGCGTCACCTGCCGCACGGACGTCGTCGCCCTCGCGGGCGACCGGCTGTTCCCGCCGGAGGAGGTCGTCGAGCAGGCGCGCCTCATCCCCGACGTCGAGGTGCACGTCGTCGGGACCGCCTGGGGGCACTATGCGATGGGCGGCTTCGACCCGGCGGACATCGCCGCCGTCCACCGGGTCGTCGCGGACGCCGTCCGCGCCTGAGGCGCGCCTAGCTCGCCGGAGCGGGGTCCGTCGTCGTCACCTGCGTCTTCGCGGGCGTGCCCGTGGCCTTCAGGCCGATCGGGACGATCGACACGTTCCAGGTGCCGGCGAGCACGGTGACCTGGCAGTTGACGGCGACGCCGATCGCGGCGCAGCGCTGGGCGAACTGCCGGTTCGAGCCGGCCCGATGGGCGCTGATCTGGTAGCTGACGCCCTCGAGCGCGGTGAAGCCGGCCGTGATCGTCAGGCCGTCGACGGCGTAGGTCGGCTTCGGCGCCGGGATCGGCTTGATCAGCTGGCCGCGCGAGCGGATCTCGTAGGTCAGCTCGCCGAGCGGGCCGACCGGGTCGATCGTGGTGAAGGAGACGTAGTAGAGGTACTGGTCCTCGGCGTGCTCCTTGCGGATCCGGCCGCTGAGCGTGAACTCCTGGTCACCGGCCGCCGCGTCGGGCGCGTTGAAGACCCGGTTGCAGCCCTGCGTCGAGAGCGCGTCGGGGTTCGTGTTCGGCTGCTTGTCGGGGCAGACCCAGGCCTGCGTCGCGTCGCCCACCGGGTTCGTCTGGTCCGGGACGGTCCACGCGCGCGTCGTGTACGAGGTCGGCGCGCCGGCGTAGACCTTCGAGGTCGCCAGGGGCGCGCCGGCGGAGACCGGGTTCGCCGGGTAGACCGGCACCTCGGTCCACTTCGCGACGGACGACTCGACGCCCTTCCTGAGGAAGTTGACGGTCACCTGCACCGACAGGTACGAGCCGAGCGCCGTCGCCGGCACGGCGACCTGCACCTTCGTGGACATCGCCGTCGCCTTCGCGCCGATCAGCGTGCAGGTGGCCGGCTTGAAGGGCTTCTCGATCGCGCGCGTCGCCGGTGCGACCTTCTTGTCCTCCGCCTGGCAGGCGTAGGTGGCGATCTGCGCCTGGCCGAGCTGCACGGAGCCCGTCGTCAGGGTGACCGGGCTCAGCTGCACCATCGTGGCGCCGCCGGCCTGGGCCTGCATCGTGCCCTGGTAGAGGGTGCCGCTCTTCCAGAGGTTGCCGTTCTCGACCGGCAGGAGCACGGGCGCGGCGAAGGTGCTGGCGCCGGCGGTCGGGACGGCCACGAGCGCGAGGGCGAGGGCGAGGAGGGCGGGGCGCAGGCGTCGGGTCATGGCCGGAATGTACCCCGGGGGCCGGTCGCCCTCCGATCCCCGGTGCCGGGCTGCGGCTAGGCTACGCGGCATGTCCCGCAAGGCCAGCGACGGCGACACGGCCCCCGACCTCGATCCCGAGGGGATCGAGGCGTTCGCGGTCGGCGAGCGCTCCGACAGCGCCAACGAGGTGCTGCTGAACACGGTGCGCGAGGCGCTCGCGAAGGCGGACCCGAGCGACCTCGAGGCGGTCGCCGAGTGGCTGCAGGCCCTCGCCGAGGGCGTCGCCCCCGACGACCTCGCGAGCGTCGCCGAGGAGATGGCCTCGCCGCACGCCCTGCGCTACGGCACGCCGCCCCTGCACCCCGACGACGTCCTCGTCGAGCACTGGCGGCACGCGGTCTACCCGTACGCCAACCTGATGGGCCGCAAGACGTACGAGGAGCAGAAGTACCGCCTCCAGGTGGAGCTGCTCAAGCTGCAGGCGTGGGTGAAGGACACCGGCGCCCGCGTCGTGATCCTCTTCGAGGGGCGCGACGCGGCCGGCAAGGGCGGCTCGATCAAGCGCTTCACCGAGAACCTCAACCCGCGTGGCGCGCGCGTCGTCGCGCTGGAGAAGCCGAGCGAGGTCGAGCGCGGCCAGTGGTACTTCCAGCGCTACGTGCAGCACCTGCCGACCGCCGGCGAGATCGTGCTGTTCGACCGCTCCTGGTACAACCGCGCCGGCGTCGAG
>CAIQOY010000034.1 GCA_903873565.1 uncultured Actinomycetes bacterium | reverse complement strand
CCGCAGCCCCAGGGCGGGTAGACCACGCAGGGGCCGTCGGCCGTCTCCACCACCACCTCGTGGCCCATCACGAGCGGCGTCGGCAGCTTCGGCCAGCGCCCCTCCGCGACGTGCACGTCGGAGTGGCAGACGCCCGCGGCCAGCACCCGGTACCAGCCGGCGTCGGGGCCGGTCAGGGGCCCGAAGGCCCGCTCCTCGAGGACGAGGTCCTGGTGGAAGCCGGGCAGGACGACCGCCCGGTAGGCCTCCGGCCGGCTCACGCCCGCGCCTCCGGGGTGATGCGCCCGAGGCCGGCCTGCAGCCTGGCCGTGCCGCGCACGTGCGCCTCCATCAGGGCCCGCGCCCTGGCGGGCCGGCCCGCGCCGATCGCGCGCACGATCTCGGCGTGCTCGCGGTCGGCGATCGCCAGCACCTCGGCCGTGGCGGGCAGCGCGCGGCTGATCCGGTAGGCCTCGGCGCGCAGCTCCGCGATCCGGGAGACGAGCCGGGGCGATCCCGAGGCGTCCCCGATCACGAGGTGCAGGAGCGCGTCGCGCTCCGACCAGGCCTCGAACGGCCCGAGCCCGACCATGCCCTCGACGATCGACTCCAGGAGCGCGCACTGCTCGGGCGTGGCCCGCTCGGCGGCCAGCGCCGCCGCCCCGCCCTCGACCACCGCGCGCTCCGTGGCGAGGTCCTCGAGGTCGGCGGCCGTGGGCGCCTCGGCCGCGGCCAGCACGGCCTCGGCCGCGCCCTGGGTCACGAACGTGCCGCCGCCCCGGCCGCGGCGGGTCTCGATCAGGCCGGCGCTGCGTAGCACGACGAGGGCGCTGCGCAGGGACGCCGCGGAGATGCCGAGCGCCGAGGCGAGCTGCGTCTCCGAGGGCAGGCGGTCGCCGGGCCGGAGCAGGCCGAGGCCGATCGCCTCGCCCAGGCGGGCGACGGTCTCGGCCACGGCGCCGGCGCCGCGCACGGGCGTGAAGACCGTGCGCTCGACGAGCCGCTGGACGGTCTCCCGCTCGGTCTCGCGGGTGGCGGCGCTCATCCGTCCACGTCGACGGCCGCGTCCTCGATCATCTCCTCGAGCTCGTACGAGTCGTGCGCGGCGCGCATGTGCTCGTTGACCTTCTCGATCAGCTCCTCGACCGAGTCGGCGGTGACGATCTCGCCGCACCTGTCCTCGTTGCAGGACCACTGCTTGGCCATGGCGCTACCCCGCCTCGACGCCGATCACGAAGTCCAGGTCCGGGTCGAGGATGTCGTCGATCAGGGTCTGGTCGGGCGTGATGTTGAGCTCGCGGCAGCGGTTCTTGTAGTGGCGCACCTTCTGCAGCTGGTACTTCTCGAGGTCGAGCTCCGGGACGAAGCGCTGGTACTCGAGCATCCCGATCGCGTTGCCGCGGTAGAGGTTGATGGCGTCGTGCACAACCTGCTCGAGCTCCGGGCGCTTCTCGATCAGCTGGCGGCAGGCCGCCGTGCCGAACGTGATGTGGCGGCCCTCGTCGGCCACGATCTGCTTGAAGCCGTGGCGCAGGGTGCCGAGCTTGCCCCAGATGTCGCAGGTGTCGATGACGATCTCGTAGGACGGCATCGTGAGGACGCCCTCGACCCAGATGTTGTAGAGCGTCGAGAAGCGGACGAAGCCCTCCTCGACGGCCGCCAGGTCGCCCGCGTGGCAGGCGTCGATCAGCTGGTGGCCGAAGTACGGCAGGCCCTCGTAGACCGGCTCGCCGGTCTGGTAGCGGCCGGAGGGGTCGACGGTCTTCTCGCGCTCGATCCAGTACTCGGAGAGCTCGTCCACGTCGACGGCGCCGACCACGCGCTCGTGCCACATCGCGAAGAACTGCGAGTGGCGGGCCTCCTCCATCATGAAGCTGGACAGGAACATGGTCCAGTCGAACTTGCCGAGGGCGTGGGCCGCGTAGATCATCGGCAGCGTCTCGTCGGTGACCTCCTGCTCGCCGCCGAGGAAGCGGACGGTGATCAGCACGATGCCGCGCTGCTGCTCGGGGGTCAGCTCCTGGAAGTCGCGGGCGTCCGCCTCGTAGTCGAACTCGCCCGGATCCCAGAACTTGCGCATCGCCTTCTCGTACTTGCGGTAGATGGGGCCGGCCATCATCTCGCGCGTGAAGCGCAGCCGGGATTCCAGGGTGCGCTCGGGCTGGTCCTCGATCGTCGCCATGTCCTCGTCGTCTCCTCGGGTAGAACCTTGAAACCAGAGGTTATGGTAATCGGCGGGTGCCCCCTGTCAAGGGCGCCCCGCAGACGCGGTTTTCTTTGCGCTATCGTCCGAATAGCGTGAAGAAAACCGACGCCACCTTGGACGACCTCCGGCACCTCGTCGCCCTGTCGGTGCTGGCCCCGCGCCTCGCAGGCGACGACCGCGACGCCGTGGACGGCATCGTCGGCGACCTGGCGGCGCGCATCGGGCCGGCCGTCTCCAAACGCCGGGCGGCCGCGGTGCTCGGCATCTCCGTGCCGGCGCTCGACGAGTGGATCCGGCGGGGGCGCGTCGAGGTCACCGCGGCGCCGGGGGCGCGCGCGGGCGTCGACACCGCCTCGCTCGTCCGCACGGCCGCCCTCGTGCCGCCGGGCGCCAGCCGGCCGGGCCGCGCCGTCGACCGGGCGCTCGCGGAGCAGCGCCGTCGCGCCGAGTTCTGGCGGGTGAACGAGGCGGTCACGGCCGCCGAGGGCCGCGCCTTCGCGGCGCTGCCGTTCGCGGAGCGGATCGCCCAGCTCGAGCGCCACTACAAGACGATCGGGGCCCTCGCGAGCGTGCGCCGCCGCCCGCGCGCGGACGCGCCGCCGTCGACGGAGGCGGCGACCGGCTGATGGAGAGCATGCCGCTGGAACTGGTGGACCTGCTCCGCGCCCTCGACGAGCACGGCGTCGACTGCGTGGTGATCGGGGGCGTCGCCGTCGGCCTGCACGGCCACCCACGGGCGACGAAGGACCTCGACATCATGATCGCGCCCGATCCCGGGAACGTGTCGCGGCTCTGGGCCTTCATCGAGGCCGCCGACGCGCACCCGATTGCGGTCGGGGACTTCGAGGAGCGGGAGCTCCCGCTGCCCTTCACGCCCGAGGCGATCCTCGCGGGCGGCGGCAACTGGCTCCTGCGCACGCGCTACGGCCGGCTCGACGTGATGCAGTACGTCGAGGGAGCCCCGGCCTACGCCGACCTCCTCGCCCGCAGCGAGGCCGGCGACCTCGAGGGCCTCTCGTCGCCCGTCCGCTTCTGCAGCCTCGACGACCTCCTGGTCATGAAGCGCGCGGCGGGACGGGCGGTCGACCTCGGCGACATCGAGCGGCTCGAGCAGGTCAACCGCACCCCGGACGACTGACCGGCCCCCCTCGGCTAGGATTTCTAGGCACGCCTAGAACTCATGTCCGACGACGTCCTCCTCGCCTTCCTGGTCACCCTCGCCGCGGGGCTCGCGACCGGCATCGGCAGCGTCATCGCGTTCGTCGCGAAGACGACGAACCGGGGCTTCCTGTCCGTCGCGCTCGGCTTCAGCGGCGGCGTGATGATCTACGTCTCCTTCATGGAGATCATGCCCAAGGCGCAGGTGCGCCTCGAGGCCGCGGAGGGCCCGCTCGAGGGCTACGTCTGGCTGACCGCGGGCTTCCTCGCGGGCATGCTGCTGATGGCGATCGTGGACCGGGTGATCCCCTCCTTCGGCCACCCGCACGAGCCGATGCCGGTCGAGATGCTCGGCAACGAGGCGGCCCGCGCCGAGTACCTGCAGCAGGGGACGCTCAAGCGGATGGGGGTCTTCACGGCGCTCGCCATCGCGATCCACAACTTCCCCGAGGGGCTGGCCACCTTCCTCGTCCTGCTCGAGGACTCGAGCGTGGGCATCGCCATCGCAATCGCCATCGCGATCCACAACATCCCCGAGGGCATCGCGGTCTCGGTCCCCCTCTACTACGACACGGGCAAGCGCGGGAAGGCCTTCCTCTACTCGCTCGGCAGCGGCCTCGCCGAGCCCCTCGGCGCGATCGTGGGGTACCTCGTCCTGCGCCCCTTCCTGACCGACACCTGGCTCGGGGCGATCTTCGCGGGCGTGGCCGGCGTGATGGTCTTCATCTCGCTCGACGAGCTCCTCCCCACCGCGCGCGCCTACGGCCGCCCGCACCTGGCGATCTACGGGATGATGGCCGGCATGGCGGTGATGGCGGCGTCGCTCGTGCTGTTCAAGCTCTAGGCTGACGGCGATGGCGGACACGGGCGACCGCAGCCGGCACTGGCCGGCGATCGAGAAGAGGCACGGCGAGCCGATCGAGCACTGGCTCGGGCTCGTGCGCGGCGTGGAGAGCGGCCGCTACGCGGACCAGATGGCGCTGCTCCAGGAGGGGCACGGCTTCAGCCGCGCCCACGCCAACGCCGTCGTCCAGTACGCCCGCGGCTCGACCAGCTCGAAGCGCTTCACCGACCTCGACGGCTACCTGGCCGGGCGCGACCCGGCCACCCAGGCCACCGTGCGGCGGATCCTCGCCGTGGTCACGGCGGCCTACCCGCAGCTCGAGCTCGTGATCGCCTGGAACCAGCCCATGCTCAAGGACGCGACGGGCTACGTGTTCGGG
>CAIQOY010000033.1 GCA_903873565.1 uncultured Actinomycetes bacterium | reverse complement strand
CGCGTCGAGCACGCGCTGCGCGAACGGCACGAGCCGCGTGCGCAGGTCGGCGAGGAGCGGCTGCAGGCGCTCGAGCCGCATCCCGGGCTCGAACTCGTCGAGCAGCGCGTCGTAGCGGGTGCCGTCGCCCCTGAGGAGGTCGGCCTCCTCGATCTTGAGGCGCATCAGCTCCTCGAGCGCGGGTCGGTAGTCGGCGAACGCGCCCGTGCCGCGCGCGTGCTCCCAGGCCTGGTTGGTGCGGGAGCGCTGCTCGGCCAGGCGGCGCACGAAGGCCTCCGGCAGCTTCGTCGCCTTGTCGCGCTGACGGCGCGCCTCGCGCAGCATCGCGCGCTGCTCGACCGTCAGGTCGGCTGTGGCCTCGGCGGCGTCGATCAGCTCGCCGTAGGCGGGGTCGACGAGCCGCTGGTGGGCGAGCGCGGCGAGGGTCGCGCCCTGCTGGGCGCGGGCCTCGCGCCCGCCCGGCGGGCACATCACCTGCTCGTCCCATCCGAGCAGGCCCATCACGCCGCCCAGGTCGACCTGCTCGTGCATCCGCGCCGCGAAGGCGCCCCACGGGTCGAGAGCCGTCATGCCGGCAGCCTACCCGCCCAACGAAAAAGGCGCCGCCCCCGCCATCAGGCGGGGACGGCGCCGCACGACGCGACGATCAGTCGAGCATCTCGACGTCGATCGCCTCGGGGCCCTTCTGGCCCTCGCGCGCCTCGAAGGTGACCTTCGCACCCTCGCGGAGCGTGCGGAATCCGCTTCCGGTCACGCTCGAGTAGTGGACGAAGAGGTCCTTCCCACCACCATCGGGGGCGATGAAGCCATAGCCCTTCGCATCGGAGAACCACTTCACAACTCCGGTCGCCATGCGGCACCCGTCCTTCTCTAACGACCCCGTCCGCCGGGCCTCACGTCCCCGCACCGTGCGGCGGGACGGGCAGACCGTACAGGATTCTGGTGCGGATTGCTGCGATCTCCCCCCGCGGGGACCGCGCAGCCTACATCCAGCCCTCGCCGTCGGAGATCCCGATCACGCGGCCGCGCGGCACGAGCGCGTCCTCGTCGAGACCCCCGAAGGCGCCGCGGTGGAAGATCAGGGGCTCGCCCGGCGAGCTCTCGAAGTGCACGACCTCGCCGATCACGAGGTCGTGGTCGCCGGCCGTGACGATGTCGAAGATCGTGCAGCGCATGATCGCCAGCGCGTGGCGCACCGAGTAGAAGCCGTGCGGGTCGAGCATCGCGTGGTCCGTCGGGAAGTCGGCGCCGCGCTGGGCGAAGGCCAGCGCGGTGTCCTGCTGGCGGCGGTGGAGGACGTTGACGGCCATCTTGCCGCTGTCCCGGACGCCGTCGAGCGTGCGCGTGCCGTGCGCGAGCGACACGAGCACCAGGAGCGGGTCGAGCGACACGCTGGTGAAGGAGTTCAGGGTCATGCCCTGCGGGGCGCCGCCGAGGGCCGTCGTGACCACGGTCACGCCCGTCGCGAACGCGCCGACCGTGTCACGGAAGGCGCGGGCCTCGTGGGAGGGGATCGCCATGGGGGGTAACGGTAGCGCGCGCCCTAGGATGCGGCGATGGCCAAGGGCGGCATCATCCGGGCGCCTGCGGGACTGCGCACCGCCCAGGGCCTGATCGCGGTCTCGGCGGTGCTCTACGGCACCCAGGGCATCTTCGCCTCCGTGGCCTACGACCACGGCGCGTCGGTCGGCGTGCTGCTCGCCGTGCGGGCCGTCCTGTTCCTCGTGCTGGCGCTGTTCCTGCTCGACCGGGCGCGCCGCGCGACCCTGCGCGGCCACCGCCGCACGATCGCGATCGCCTGCTTCACGTCGATCGCGGGCCCGTTCCTCTACTTCGCCGCGATCACCCGCATGGACCCGGCGACGGTGACCCTGATCTTCTTCCTCTACCCCGCCCTGACCGTGGTCGGGGCGCGCCTGCTCGGCCGGGTGCGGCTGACCGCGCTGTCCCTGCTGGTCACGGCGATCACCCTCGCCGGCGTCGTCCTGGCGATCGGCAGCCCCGTCGGCAGCGTGGACCCGATCGGGGTCCTCCTGTCCCTGGCCTTCGCGGTCGTGATCGCCGTCTACTTCCTCGCCGCCGAGCACGGCCTCGAGGGCGTCGACCCCCTGGCCTGGCTCGGCATCACCGTGCTGGCCGCCGCGGTCTTCCTGGTCCCGTTCGGGCCGCTGATCGGCGGCGTGGCCTTCCCGGACGCCGGCGGCTGGCTGGCCCTGGCCGGCGTGGCGGTGGTGGCCAGCATCGTGCCGTGCCTGTTCCAGACCGCCGGGCTGATGCGGCTCGGCGGGGCCGCCACGTCGCTCGTGGCCACGGTCGAGATCGCCACCGTGGTGCTCCTGAGCGTGCTCGTCCTCGGCGAGCGGCCGACGCCGCTGTCCCTGATCGGGGCCGTGCTCGTGATCATCGGCGCCGCGGCCGCGCCGGTCGCGATCCGCCGGACGACGACGCCGTCACCGCTGTAGGCCGGTGCAGCCGCGCAGCGCCTGCCAGTCGGCGATGGCGGCCGTGCGCTCGGCGCCCGTCAGCGGCACCGGGCGGCCGCCCTCGATCTCGGCCGGCCGCCAGCGGTAGCCGTCGATGCGCCGACCCGTGGCCGTGACCTCGAGGACGCCCGTGCGGGCGGCGATGCCGCCGCCCGTGTAGAAGACGAAGTTGCCGAGCCCGTAGTCGACGAAGGCGCGGCCGAGCCTGCCGCCCCCGAGCAGGATGTGCGCGTGCGAGCCGACGATGATGTCGGCACCCGCGCGCACGAGGCTGCGGGCCAGGGATACCTGCCGCTCCAGGGGGCAGGCCTCCAGCTCGGCGCCCCAGTGCAGGTAGACCACGACGGTGTCGCTGGTCCGGCGCGCGCGGCGCACCTCGTAGAGCAGCCGCTCCTCCATCTCGTACTTGGCGCTGGCGACGCCCGGCTGGCGGCCGTCGGCCTGCCACCAGGACAGGAACTCCTCGTCGATCACCTGCGTGGCCCCGATCACCGCGATCCGCTGCCCGTTGACCTCGGTCCGCCAGGGGCGGAAGGCCTCGCGCTCCGTCAGCCCGCCGCCGACCACCGGCACGCCCGCCCGGCGCGCGTGGCGCAGCGTGTCGCGCAGGCCGGAGGCGCCGTAGTCCATGCCGTGGTTGTTGGCCACGGAGACGACGTCGATGCCGCCGGCGCGGATCGCCTGGAAGGCGCTCGCCGGTGCCCGGAACAGGTACTCCTTGTTCGGGGTCGGGTCCCCGCCGTCGGTGACGGCCGTCTCCAGGTTGACCATCGCGACGTCCGCGCGGCGCAGGGTCCGCGCGACCGGCGCGAACACGGACGCCGGCTCGTCGAGGTACGAGCGGATCGGCTCCTCGAACATCACGTCGCCGCCGAAGGCGAAGGTGACGGGCTCGCCGCTGCCCAGGCGGGTCGGGATCGGGGCGGCGCCCGTCTCCGCGATGCCGGTCTCCTGCGCGGTCGTCCCGCCGTCCTCCGCGGTGGTCCCCGAACCGGAGGTGGTCGAGGGCTCCACGCTGGTCGTCGCGGCGGTCGGTGCGCCCTGGGCGCGCGCCTCGGGCCCGTCCGGCGCACGGAGGGACCACGCGGCGGCGGCGAGCGCGGCGACGAGGCCGACGGCGACGAGCGCGGCGGTCCAGCGCCGGCGCCGGTACGGGCCCGGGCTGCGGCGGGAGGCGGCCATGCCCCCATTGTTCACCGGGTCCGGGGCGGCTCCTCTCCCCGGGTCTCGTCTACGCTCGCGGGGTCGAAGCGAGGAGGAGCGCGATGCGCTGCGTGGTCTACACCGGAGCCGGGGGCAACGAGGTCGTCAGCTGCGAGGAGCGGCCCGATCCCGTCTGCGGCGACGAGGAGGTCCTGATCCACGCGGCCTTCGCCGGCCTCAACGGCGCCGACGTCTCGCAGCGCAACGGGCACTACCCGGCGCCGCCCGGCTGGCCCGCCGACATCCCCGGCCTCGAGGTCGCGGGTGTGGTGCAGGAGGTGGGCGCCAAGGTGCGCGGCTGGCAGGTCGGCGACCGCGCCTGGGGCCTCGTCGGCGGCGGCGGGCTCGCCGATCGCGTCGCCGTCCACGCCAGCTGCGTCACGCACGTCCCGTCGCGCCTCGACGCGCGCGAGATCGCGGCCGTGCCCGAGGTCTTCATCACGGCCCACGACGCCGTCGCCAGCCAGGCCGGCCTCCGGCCCGGCGAGGTCCTGCTCGTGCACGGCGCCGCCGGCGGCGTCGGCTCGGCCGCCGTCCAGATCGGCGTCGCCCTGGGCGCCACCGTGATCGGCGTCAGCCGGCACGCGGAGGGCCGCGACGCGATCGCCGGCTGGGGCGCCACCGCGATCGACGCGGAGGGCTGGCCCGAGCGGGTGCTCGAGCTGACCGGCGGGCGCGGCGCGGACGTGATCCTCGAGCTCGTCGGCGCGCCGAACGTGCCCGGCGACATCCAGTGCATCGCGCGCCGCGGGCGCCTCGCCATCGTCGGGATCGGCGCCGGGCAGAAGGTCGAGCTGGCCCTGCGCGACCTGATGACGAAGCGCGCGACGGTGTTCGGGACGACGCTCCGGGCCCGGCCCCTCGGCGAGAAGATCGACGCCATCAGCCGCTTCCACGCCGAATGCGGGCCGCTCTTCGACGCGGGGCGCCTGAACCCCGTGATCGACCGGGCCTTCCCGTGGAACGAGGCCGCCGACGCGCTCGCGCGCATGGAGGGACCGGGCAAGGTCGGCAAGGTGCTGCTCGACTTCGCGTCGTAGCCGCGTAAGCGGAACGCGCCGCGGGCCGACACCACGGCCGAGATGCGCAACCGGCCCCGCCGCCCCGCCCTTCCCTTCCCCCGCCGCGCCCGGCAGAATCCGGACCGATGGTCGACGACGCCGCTTTCGACGCGGACCTGGTCCGGCGGGCGCGGGCGGCGCGCGCGGCCGGCGACGACGAGCACGCCCGGCGGCTGGCCGCCGAGCTGTGGGGCCGCTACGAGAGCCGTGCCCGCATCGCCTCGCGTCGCGTGGCCCGCGGCGCTGAGGTCGACGAGGTCTTCGGCAATCTCCAGCTGCGCTTCGTCCTCTGGGTCTACAACCGCGACCAGGAGCCCCGGCACATGGGCGGCCTGATCTCGCAGATGGCCACGTGGGCCTACGGCGACGTGCAGCGGGCCGAGGCCCGCCAGCCCGTCACGGTCGAGGAGATCGACCGCACGCCCTACGAGGACGGGGCGCTCGACCTGGTCCTCGACCGCGACGAGATCGCGCGGCTCGTGCCGGTCCTGACCGACCGCGAGCGGGTCGTCGTCGAGCGGATGCTCGAGGACGCGCCCGACGCCGAGGTCGCGGCCGAGCTCGGCGTCGAGCCCAACAACCTCCACCAGATCCGCTGGCGCGCGATGAACCGCCTGCGCGCGGCGGCCGAGCAGGCAGAATCGGGGACGTGATGGACGAGCGCGAGCTGCTCCTCGGCGAGCTGATGGCGGAGGTCCTCGCCGCCCTTGACGAGCGCCGCTTCGACGCGGTCGACCCGATCCTGGAGCGGGCCGGCGACGACCGCCAGCAGGTGCTCGACATGGTCGAGGTCGCGCTGTCGATCCGCGGCCCCGCCGCGCCGTCCGCGGCCGTCGTGGACGAGCTCGCCGCCGCGCCGATGTTCGACGAGCGCGCGTGGACCGACATCCTCGAGCCGGCGCGCCACGCGCTCGGCCTCAAGCGCCCCGAGCTGGTCGACCGGCTCGCGGAGCGGCTCGGCGTCGTCGGCGAGGCCGGCCGCGCGCGGCTCGCGGAGCGCTACCACGAGCTCGAGAGCGGGCTGATCCCCGCGCAGGGCGTCGCCCCCGCGCTGTCCGGCGCCCTCGGCGACCTGCTCGGCGGGATCGGCGAGACGCTCCGGCAGACCCGCTACAACGCCGCCGGCCTCGGGCCGGCCGTGGCGTTCAACCGCACGGGCGCGCCGCTCGACCTGCTGATGGATGCCTCGATGGCCCCGCCGGACGAGCCGACGACGGACGCCGAGCGCGTCGTCGACGACCTCTTCGGCGTCTAGAGCCCCGGGTCGTAGTCGTCGCGGCGCGGGCGCCGCTTGACGTAGCCGAGGTTGTAGAGCCGCCACGCCATCGACAGGGCCGACACCCCGAACGCCTCCGCCAGGCCGAGCACGTCCGCGCCGTCGCGGCCGACCGCGTCGTGCATGCGCGGCTCGGGCATCAGGAGCTCGGCGGCGAAGCGGTTCGCCTCGCGCTCGCGCACCTGCTCGGGCGAGCGCTCCTTCGGGGCGGCCGGCTCGTAGTCGGCGGTGCGGGTGACCGTGACGTCCTCGATCTCGTCGCGGTGGAGCTCCCAGTGCCCGACCTCGTGGGCGATCGTGAAGCGCCGGCGCGCCGGCCAGAGCCCGGCCTCGAGCGCGTTGACGTGGATCTCGCGGCGCTGCAGGAGCAGCATCCCGGAGACGCCGGGGTCGAGCGGGACGTCCCGCACGTGCAGGCCGCAGAGGGACTCGGCGATGTCCTCGACCGGCACGGGGCCCGTCGCGGGCAGGTCGTAGACCGCGCCGTAGCGCTCGAGGAGGCCGCGCGCGGCGGCGGTCTCGCGGTCGTCCGTGGTGGCCACGGGCGCATCGTACGCGCCGCGTCGACCCGCCGTGACCCCGGGATTGGTGAACCATTTGGTTCAGTTCGGGAAAGTGCTGAACCGGACGGCGCGCATGGTCGCGTACACTGGCGGTCCGATGCGTCCGCCCGCCGACCGCCCCGCCTCCCTGTACGACCCGTCGTTCGAGCACGACGCCTGCGGCCTCGGCACGGTCGTGCACCTGGACGGCGTCGCCTCGCACGACGTGGTGGCCCAGGCCCTCACGGTGCTGGAGCGGCTCGACCACCGCGGCGCCACCGGCTCCGACCCGGAGACGGGCGACGGCGCCGGGATCCTGCTGCAGATGCCGCACCGCTTCCTCGCCCGCGTCGCGGCCGAGGAGGGCCTCGACCTGCCGCCCGCCGGCGACTACGGGATCGGCATGGCCTTCCTGCCCGCCGACCCCGCCGCGCGGCTGCGCTGCGAGGAGATCGCCGTGCGCACGGTGGCCGAGGAGGGCCACCGCGCCGTCGGCTGGCGCGACGTCCCCGTCGTCGACGAGGCGATCGGCCCCGTCGCCCGCCAGAGCGCGCCGCGCATCCGCCAGCTCGTCGTCGAGCGCCGCCACGGCAAGGGCGACGCCTTCGAGCGCAAGCTGTACGTGATCCGCCGTCGCATCGAGAAGGCCGTCCACGCCGAGGGCATCCGCGGCTTCGCGATCGCCAGCCTCTCCTCCAAGACGATCGTCTACAAGGGCCTCCTGCGCGCCACGCAGGTGGCCGCCTACTACCCGGACCTCCGCGACCCCGACGTCGAGTCGGCGCTGGCGCTCGTGCACTCGCGCTTCTCGACCAACACGCTCGGCACCTGGGACCTCGCGCACCCCTTCAACCTGATCGCCCACAACGGCGAGATCAACACCGTGCGCGGGAACGCCAACTGGCTGTCGGCCCGCGAGCCGCAGATGCACAGCAGGCTGTTCGGGGGCGACCTCCAGAAGCTGTTCCCGATCACGGAGGACAGCTGGTCGGACTCGGCCAAGCTGGACGCCGTCCTCGAGCTGCTCGTGCAGTCGGGCCGGCCGCTCGAGCACGCCCTGGCGATGCTGATCCCGCCGGCCTGGAGCGACCTCACGCTCGATATCGACGACGACGTGCGCGCCTTCTACGAGTACCACACGACGCTGGTCGAGCCCTGGGACGGCCCGGCCGCCGTGATCGCCACCGACGGCGAGAAGGTGGTCGCCACCCTCGACCGCAACGGCCTGCGCCCCGGCCGCTGGCTCCGGACCCGCGACGGCATCTGCGTCCTGGCCTCCGAGGTCGGGGTGCTCGACATCCCCGAGGCCGACATCGTCGAGACGGGCCGGCTCGAGCCGGGCCGGATGCTGATGTTCGACACCGCCTCGGGCCGCGTGGTCGGCGACCGCGAGATCAAGCGCGTCCTCTCGCGCCAGCGCCCCTACCGGCAGTGGCTCGACCAGTACAAGCTGCACCTCGACGACCTGCGCCCCCAGCAGGGCACGCAGCTCGACGAGGACGCCCTGCCCCTGCAGCAGCGGGTCTTCGGCTACACCCGCGAGGACCTCTCGCTCCTGATCGCGCCGATGGCGCAGAGCGGCGCGGAGCCGGTCGGCTCGATGGGCGACGACACGCCGCTGGCCGCCCTCACCAACCGCAACCGGCTCCTGCCGAGCTACTTCAAGCAGCAGTTCGCGCAGGTCACGAACCCGCCCGTCGACCCCGAGCGCGAGCGGCTCGTGATGAGCCTGCGCGTCGGCGTCGGGGCGATCGGCAACCTCCTCGACGAGACGCCCGAGCACTGCCGGCGCGTGACCACGCTGTCGCCCATCCTCACCAACGGCGAGCTCGAGAAGCTGCGCGCACTCCGGCGCGAGGGCTTCCGGGCGGCGACGATCAGCACGCTCTACCCCGTCGGCGAGGGCGAGCGCGGCCTCGAGCGGGCGCTCGAGACGGTCTGCCGCGAGGCCGCCCAGCTGGTCTGGGGCGGCACCACGATCGTGATCCTGTCCGACCGCGGCGCCGACCGCGAGCACGCGCCGATCCCCCCGCTCCTGGCCACCGCCGCCGTGCACTCGCACCTCGTGCGCCAGGGCGCGCGGACCATGTGCGGGCTCGTCGTGGAGTCGGGCGAGCCGCGCGAGACCATGCACATGGCGCTCCTGATCGGCTACGGCGCCGCCGCCGTCAACCCGTACCTCGCGCTCGAGACCCTGCGCGACCTGCACGCCAAGGGCGAGCTCGGCGACCTCGACCTCGGCGAGGCGCGCCGGCGCTACATCCAGGCGCTCGGCAAGGGCCTCCTCAAGATCTGCTCGAAGATGGGCATCTCGACGATCCAGAGCTACCGCGGCTCGCAGATCTTCGAGGCCGTCGGCCTCGGCCGCGACCTCGTCGCCCGCTACTTCCCGGGCACGATCTCGCGCGTCGGCGGGCTCGAGCTGCGCGACATCGCCGACGAGATCCGCGAGCGCTACGAGCTCGACGTCGACGAGCTCCGCCCCGACGCCATCCTCGACGCGGGCGGCGAGTACCAGTTCCGGGAGGGCGGCGAGCGCCACGCCTGGCGCCCCGAGACGATCGTCAGCCTGCAGCGCGCCGTCCGCGACGACGAGTACGCCACCTACCGCGCCTTCGCCGACGAGGTCGACGCGGGCGCGGACCGCGCGATCGCGCTGCGCGACCTGCTCGAGATCGTGCCCGCCGGGCCGCCCGTCCCCCTCGACGAGGTCGAGCCGTCGAGCGCGATCGTGCGCCGCTTCGCGACGGGCGCGATGAGCATGGGCTCGATCTCGCGCGAGGCGCACGAGACGCTGGCCATCGCGATGAACCGGATCGGCGGCCGCTCGAACACGGGCGAGGGCGGTGAGGACCTCGTGCGCTCCGTCCCCGACGCCAACGGCGACCTGCGACGCTCGGCGATCAAGCAGGTCGCCTCCGGCCGCTTCGGCGTGACCACCCCGTACCTGGTCGACGCCGACCAGCTGCAGATCAAGATGGCGCAGGGCGCGAAGCCCGGCGAGGGCGGCCAGCTGCCGGGCCACAAGGTCGACGACTACATCGCGCGGCTCCGCCACTCGACCCCCGGCGTGGGCCTGATCAGCCCGCCCCCGCACCACGACATCTACTCGATCGAGGACCTCGCCCAGCTGATCCACGACCTCAAGTGCGTCAACCCGGCCGCCGATATCTCGGTGAAGCTCGTGGCCGAGGCCGGCGTGGGCACGGTCGCCGCGGGCGTCGCCAAGGCGAAGGCCGAGCACATCGTGATCTCCGGCCACGACGGCGGCACCGGCGCCTCCCCCCTGTCCTCGCTCAAGCACGCGGGCCTGCCGTGGGAGATGGGCCTCGCGGAGGCGCACGAGGTGCTGGTGATGAACGACCTGCGCGGGCAGGTGGCGCTGCAGGTCGACGGCGGCCTCCGCACCGGCCGGGACGTCCTCGTCGGGGCCATCCTCGGCGCCGAGGAGTTCGGCTTCTCGACGGCCCCCTTGATCGCGGCGGGCTGCATCATGATGCGCGTCTGCCACCTCAACACGTGCCCCGTGGGGATCGCCACCCAGGACCCCGTCCTGCGCGAGCGCTTCCGCGGCACCCCCGAGCACGTCGTGCGCTACTTCCTGTTCGTGGCCGAGCACCTGCGCGAGCTGATGGCGGAGATCGGCGTGCGCACGGTCGACGAGCTGATCGGGCGCCGTGACCTCCTGCGCGAGCGGACCGAGCGCCCGGTCTGGCTCGAGTCCCTGGACCTCGCCCCGCTCCTCGCCCACCCGCGCCGCGCGGGCGAGCCGGCCCCGATCCGCGCGCGCACGCAGGACCACGCCCTCGACGCCAAGATCGACCCGGAGATCATCGCCGAGGCCGAGCCGGCGCTCGCCGAGGGCCGCGCGGTCGTGATCGAGCGCCGCATCCGCAACATCAACCGCACCTTCGGGGCCATGCTGGCCGGCGAGGTCGCGCGCCGGGTCGGGCCCGACGGCCTGCCGGACGGCACGATCACCCTGCGGGTGCACGGCCACGGCGGCCAGTCCTTCGGGGCCTTCGCGATGCCGGGCACGACGATCGAGCTGACCGGCCCGGTCAACGACTACCTCGGCAAGGGCCTGTCGGGCGGCCGCATCGTGGTGCGCGCGCCCGAGGACGCGGGCTACGACGTCGCCACCTCCACCTACGTCGGCAACGTCGCCCTCTACGGCGCGACCTCCGGGAGCGCCTTCCTGCGCGGCCGGGCCGGCGAGCGCTTCTGCGTCCGCAACTCCGGCGCCAGCGCGGTGGTCGAGGGCGTCGGCGACCACGGCTGCGAGTACATGACGGGCGGCGTCGCCGTGGTGCTCGGCCCGACCGGCCGCAACTTCGCCGCGGGGATGTCGGGCGGGATCGCCTTCGTGCTCGACGCGGACGGCCGCTTCGAGAGCCGCGTCAACCCGGCCAGCGTGTCGCTCGAGCCGGTCGAGGCCGCCGCGGACCGCGAGCTCCTGAAGGGGCTCCTCGCCGAGCATGCGGAGCGCACGGGCAGCCCCGTCGCCGAGCGCCTGCTCGCCGACTGGCCCGCCGCCCTCGCCCGCTTCGTGAAGGTGATGCCGGACGACTACGCGCGCGTGCTCGCCGAGCGCGCGGCCAGAGACAGCGAGGCGGCGATCGCCGGTGACTGACCCCAAGGGCTTCCTCCAGATCCAGCGCCGGGTCGTGCCGTACCGCCCGGTCGAGGAGCGCGTGCGCGACTACGCCTTCGTGCAGGAGACCGCCGAGGCGGGACAGGTGCGCGAGCAGGCGCGCCGCTGCATGGGCTGCGGCGTGCCCTTCTGCCACACGGGCTGCCCGCTCGGCAACCTGATCCCCGAGTGGAACGACCTCGTCGAGCGCGACCACTGGCACGAGGCGATCGACCGCCTGCACGCCACCAACAACTTCCCCGAGTTCACGGGCGCGGTCTGCCCCGCGCCGTGCGAGGAGGCCTGCGTCCTCGCCCTCGACCAGGAGCCCGTCACGATCAAGCAGGTCGAGCTCGCGATCATCGAGCGGGCGTTCGACGAGGGCTGGGTCCGCCCCGAGCCGGCCGAGCGGCGCACGGGCCGCCGCGTCGCCGTCGTGGGCTCAGGACCGGCCGGCCTCGCCTGCGCCCAGCAGCTGGCCCGCGAGGGCCACGCGGTCACCGTCTTCGAGCGCGACGACCGGATCGGCGGCCTCCTGCGCTACGGCATCCCGGACTTCAAGATGGAGAAGCACCTGATCGACCGCCGCGTCGAGCAGATGGAGGCCGAGGGCGTCGAGTTCGCGACCGGCATCGCCGTCGGCGCCGACCTCTCCTTCGAGGAGCTGCGGGCCGGCGTCGACGCCGTCGTCCTGGCCACGGGAGCGCAGCGCCACCGCGACCTGCAGATCCCCGGCCGCGAGCTCGACGGCATCCACTACGCGATGGCCTACCTCGCGCAGCAGAACCGCCGCGTCGCGGGTCTGCCCGTGGAGGGCCCCGAGATCACCGCGGCCGGCAAGCGCGTGGCGATCCTCGGCGGCGGCGACACCAGCGCCGACTGCCTCGGCAACGCGATCCGCGAGGGCGCGATCGAGGTGTACGAGATCGCGCACGGGCCGACGCCCCCGGGCCAGCGCGACCCCCTCAGGACGTGGCCCGAGTGGCCCGTCGTGCTGCGCACCTACGCGGCG
>CAIQOY010000032.1 GCA_903873565.1 uncultured Actinomycetes bacterium | reverse complement strand
CATGGCGAGGTCGCCGTCGCACATCGCCACGATCGGCCGCCGGAAGATCAGGATCCGGGGCGGGTCGACGGGCTCCTCGTGGCCGCGCTCCGTCTCGGGCACGCCGAGGTAGAGGCCGAGCAGGTCCGGGTCGTCGGGGTCCTCCTCCTCGGCGAGGATCGCGACGTTCTCGAGGTAGGGGAGGGCCCAATCGGGGAGCTCGTCGAGGGCGGCCTCGATCGTGCGCTCGAAGGCGTCGCGGTCCATCGCGTCGCAGCGTAGGGCAGCACCCCGCGCGGCGAGGGCGCGGGGCGTATGCTCGTCCGATGCGGATCGTTCGCCTTGCCCTCGTGGCCCTCGCCGCACTCGCGGTCTGCGCCGCGCCGGCCGCCGCGCGCGACCTCAGCGTGGCCGCGCCGGGCCAGCCCGGCAACGACCGAACGTGCGACCCGTGCCGCACGATCCAGGGCGCGCTCGCGAAGGCCGAGTCCCTGCCGGGCGTGAGCGTGATCGCGCTCGCCAGCGGCATCTACCGCGAGGACCTCGTGATCGACGACCCCGACACGGTGTCCCTCTGGGGCACGGGCCCGGGGACGCTCCTGCGCGGGCGGCTGACGGTGGCCGTGCCGCCGGGCGTGCGCCTCCCCGGCGGCGCCATGCGGGTCTACGAGTACGACCCGGGCCGGATCGTGTTCCTCTCCGACCTCGCGCTGCAGCCGGCCGACGGCGTCGTGCGGATCCGCGACGCGAACCTGGGTCTGACGGGCGTCGACGTCAACGGCCGGATCCGCGGCGAGCGGTCCGCGCTCACCCTCGCCGAGTCCAGCGTCAGCGGGCCCTCCGCCGCCCCCTGCGAGGCGGCCGTCTCCCTCGTCGGCGCCCCCGTCACGCAGCTCGGGGGCTTCCCCGAGCGCCACGGCGCGGGCCTCGTCTCCGCGTCGCTCGTGACGGGCGGCCAGGGGATCAGCGTGGTCGAGGCCGACCTCCTCGTCGTCGGGTCGCTCGTGATCGCCGACGCGACGGGCTGCACGGGCGACGCCGTACGGGTGATCGGCGGCGGCGTCGGGATCGGGGCGTCCGTCCTCGCCCGGGGCGCCGACGGCGTCCTCGGCGCCCCGGGCCGCGCCCTCGCGGGCAGCGCCGCCTACGGCGACAACGCCACCGTCAGCCTGGTCAGCACGACGATCGGCGGCCCCTTCCGCGAGGGCGTGCGGATGGTGCCCTGCTTCGTCGCCCGCAACGGCTGCGGCGGCGTCTACGACCTGCGCGGCGTCGCGGTCGCGGGCGCCCAGTACGCGCTCAGCGTCGCGGGCGACGGCATCCGCCCGGAGGGGCGCGCCTGGATCGCGGGCACCGGCACCTACCTGCGCTGCCCGGCGCGGACCCCCTGCACGGAGGTCGCGGGCGTCGAGCTCGACCGTGCGGGCCGGCCGACCGGCAACGTCTTCGGGCAGCTCCTCGAGGATCCGACCGGCGGCCCCGAGACGGTCTGGTACCCGAAGCCGACTGGCATCCTGATCGATGCCGTCACCGACAACGCGGGCTGGACCGAGGCCACGGGCTTCCGGACCGTCGGGCCCGACCAGGGCGGGAGGGACGCGTGGGGCCGGCCCCGCCCGGTGCCGATCCTGCCCGGGCGCCCGGCCCTATACGACATCGGCGCCTGGGAGCACCCGACGCTCGACGGCGCGCCCCCGGGCCTGATCGCCGACCTCGGCATCGGCCCGGAGTGGGCGGACGTCCAGGTCGCCGCCGGCGGCATCGTCGGCGGCGTGATCGGCGGGCTCGGCGTGCCGCTGCGTCCCGGCGTCGCGAACGCGCCCGAGGCCGGCTCCGCTGTGGCCGCCGTCGCGGGTGGCGGCGCGGCCGCCGCGCCTGCCGCGCAGGTCGCCGCGGCCGGACCCCGGATCGAGATCGTGCTGCCGCGCCGCGCGCGTCAGGGCGACATCGTGCGGGTGCGCGTCAAGCTGCCGTGGCAGGGGCGGCTCGCCGTGCGCGTCTACGGGGCCAAGGGCGGCCTAATCAACGTCGGCCGGGCGCGCAAGGTCAACCGCGGCTGGCGGGTCGTCGAGGTGCGGCTCGGCCCGAACGCCCGGGTGGGGCCGATGCGGGTCCTCGCCAGCCACCGGCGGGCCGGCAGGGACACCCTCAGCGCCACGGCCACCGCCGACGTGGTCAAGCGCCCGCGCGGCTAGGCGCGCGGGTCCGGTAGACTCCGCCTCGCATCGGGGCGTGGCGCAGTCTGGTAGCGCACTCGGCTGGGGGCCGAGTGGTCGGAGGTTCAAATCCTCTCGCCCCGACCTACGGCGGCCGGTCCCTGACGGGTCCGCTGCTCGACGGGCCGCCCTCGGACGGTCGGCCGGCGTCGCGCCGTCGGGGCGCCGGCCCTGGACGCGCGTGTGCGCCGACGCGTGGACGCCGTCGCGTGGGGGTGCGCCGATCCCGCCGATCGGCGCCGCGTCACCTAGGGCACGACCGTGAAGTGGCCGCCGCCGGGAAGCCGGTAGGACCGGAAGTGGCCGTCGAGCGTGAGGATCGTGCGGTCGTCGAGGTGCGCCGAGGCGACGACCAGCGTCGCGTCGGCGAGATCCATCGGGTGGTCGCGGTACGTGCGCATCAGTCGGGCGAGGTCGGGCAGGTCCTCCGCGGCCGTGGGCGCGATCTCGAGCGCCCCGGCCTCGACGACCCCCCACAGCGCGTCCTGCGCCGCCCAGCCGCCGCGGCTGCCGAGCAGGTGCATCGCCTCGGTCAGGGCGGCGAGCGTCGTGACGGCCGATTCCGTGGTCGCCGCGAGGACGGCGCGGCAGGCCTCGTGATCCGGCTCGCGGTCGTCGACGATCGCGACGAGCGGCCCGGTGTCAACGAGCATCGCGGCGCTCGCGCTCAGCGCGCGACTCGTCGGCCTGCCGGCGGTGGCGCTCCTCGAGGATCTCGGCCAACTCGTCGCGCCGGCCCGGCGGCGTCGGGCCCACGCTGATGGCCCCGACCGCCGTGCCGAAGCGCTCGAGCGCGGTCCGCGGGGGGCGCTTCGCGAGGTGCTCGGCGAGCGCCGCGCGGAGCACGGCGGACACGCTGACGCCGTCCGCGGCTGCCGCCTGCCGCAGCGCGCTCTCAGTGGGCTCGTCGAGGCGGAGGGTGATCATGCCCATAACGTAATACTACACAACGCTTCTTGTCATACAGGTCGCGCACGGCTCCGCTCGGGGTGCGCGCGCGGTCGCGCGGGCCTCAGGCCGGCTCAGCCCGGCAGCGCGCCGGAGAACACGTGCCCCTGCGCGCAGCGGGCGGTGTAGCCCGTGCGGCCCTCCTCGCCGTGCACCGACACCTGGTCGGGGGCGAAGGCGGTGCCGCAGGTGGGGCAGAAGCGCGGCTGGTCGACGCTGCCGCGGCAGGCGGGGCAGAGCACGGGCAGCACGCGCTGCTGGATCCGGAAGCCCGCCACGAACTCGTCGCGGGTCTCGGCGAAGCGGTCGAGGGGGCCGCCGCAGCCCAGGCAGTGGTCGCGCTCGGCGACGGGGCTCACGGTGCAGATCAGGTCGGCCTCGAGGACGGCCGTCGCGTGGTCGTCCGGCTCGAGCGCCTCCACGGTGGCGTCGACGGACACCACGGCCCGCTCCGAGCTGACGCGGCCGAAGCGCACGAGCGCCCCGGTGAGGAAGCGCGAGTCGATGCCGGCGTCGGGGCCCGGGGTCTCGATCCGCACCTCGGCGCCGTCGAGGTCGGCGGCGCCCTCGCCCGGGGCCCAGCCCGCCAGGTGCATCACGGAGCGCCCGCCCGAGGCGCGCAGCCAGAAGGCGATCCCGTCGGTGCCCGCGCAGACCGCGGGCGACCAGACGATGCGCGCGTCGTCGACCTTGAGCTCGTCGCCGTCGATCCGGACCCAGGGCATCGGATCGCCCGCCCGGGCTAGACGGTGCCCTGCGTGTGGACCGGCAGGAAGTGGTCGACGGAGCGCAGGAGCACCAGCTCGCCCGCGATGCCGCGCGCGTCGACCTTGGCCAGCATGCTGCGCGTGAGGGCGTCGTCGGCGCCGTAGCCGAAGGTGCGGGCCACGCGGAAGCGCATCCAGCCCGAGCGCCACGTCTCGCCGTGCCACGGGTTGAGGGGGCAGAGCGCGAGGCCCGCCTCCTCCATCCGGTCGAGGTCCTCGAGGCGCAGCTCGAGGAACAGGTTCTCCCAGTCGGCGGGCTCGTCGGCGAGGATCGCGTCGAGCTGCTGGACGAGCGTCGGCATGGGCTGAAGCCTACCTGAGGGCGCGCGCGGCGGTCCGCGTCAGGGGACGACGAAGTTGAAGGCGGCGCCGTCGCTCAAGTCGAACGAGTCCGGCATGAAGATCCGCACCTCATAGCGGTACGGACCGCAGTAGCCTCCCGCCTGATTCGAGACGTAGACGTCCCTCACCCCGGGACTTTCGCTGTACTCCCGCGTGACCACCGCGGGGCGGCGCGGTCGGCCGGCGTCCGGTCCGGTCGTGGTGAACGCGGCGCCGCGGAGGGTCGGGTCGAGCTCGATGCAGTAGACGCCGATCAACGCGCGCGTCACGCCCGTGACACCTGACGAGAACGTCGCGTCGATCGTCGGGGTGGTGTCGGCGACGACGTATCCGTAGGCCAAGGCCGTTCCGGCTGCCCCGGTCGCCCCCGTCGCTCCCGTCGCCCCCGTGTCGCCCTTCTGGCCCCTGAGCGCCTCCCGAGCCGCGGCGGAGAGATCGGCCGTGGCGATCGAGCCGTCCTTGATCTTCGGGGAGGTGACGGCGCTGTTCTTCAGCTGCTGCGTGCCGACGCTGTTCTTCGGCAGCTGCGTGACGGCCCAGCCGGTGCCGCCCATCGCGAAGACGAGGGCGATGATCGAGACGACGAGGGCAGGGGAGGGACGGCGCACGACGCGACCGTACTGGAGTTCT
>CAIQOY010000031.1 GCA_903873565.1 uncultured Actinomycetes bacterium | reverse complement strand
CGGCGTCGAGCTCGTGCTGCCGGCCCGCGGCGGCGACGAGGCGGCCCGCGAGCTGGTGCGCACCCACCGCGCCTGGATCGCCGAGCAGCACGCCCGGCTCGAGCGCCGCGTGCTCGGCCTCGACCGGCCCGGGGTGGTCTGGCGCCACGGCACGGCGGTGCCGCTGTCGGTGCGCCGCGCCGAGCGCGGCCGCATCCTCGCCACCGACGACCGCGTCGTGATCGCGGCGCCGTCCGCCGACGACGCAAGCCGCCTCGTCGAGCGCTGGTACCGCGAGCACACGCGCACCGTGGCGCAGGCCCTCGTCGACGACCTGCCCGAGCCCCACCCGACCACCCTGCGCATCGCCGACGGGCGCTCGCGCTGGGGCTCGTGCTCGCGCACGGGCACCGTGTCGCTGTCCTGGCGCCTCCTGCTCGCGCCCTTCGAGGTGCTCGACTACGTCGTGGTCCACGAGCTCTGCCACCTGCGCCACCTCGACCACGGGCGGGCCTTCTGGGCCGCCGTCGAGGGGCTCCGGCCGGACTGGCGCGAGGCCCACGACTGGCTGCGGGCGCACGGCACCGAGCTCCACGCGTACGACCCCGCGGGGGCCGTCGCGCCCCTGCGCATCGCCGCCTAGCCCCGCGCTACGGTGCCCGCGTGAGCGACCGCCCGCACCGCATCGCCGTGGTCGGCGCCGGCCCCGCCGGCTTCTACGCGACGGGCCACCTGCTCGACGCGGACGCCGCGATCGAGGTCGACCTGTACGACCGCCTGCCGACCCCGTGGGGGCTCGTGCGCGG
Source organism: uncultured Actinomycetes bacterium (assembly GCA_903873565.1). GTDB lineage: Bacteria > Actinomycetota > Thermoleophilia > Gaiellales > F1-60-MAGs149 > F1-60-MAGs149. Next base: position 834 of record CAIQOY010000031.1, on the reverse strand, counting down.
CGGCGTCGCCCCCGACCACCCGAAGATCAAGGCCGTCTCCAAGGTGTTCGAGAAGATCGCCGAGAAGCCCGGCTTCCGGATGTTCGGCAACGTCGAGGTCGGCCGCGACGTGACGCACGAGGACCTGATGCGCCACTACGACGCGGTGGTCTACGCCTACGGCGCGCAGGCCGACCGGCGCATGGGCATCCCCGGCGAGGACCTGCCGGGCTCGATCCCCGCCACCGCCTTCGTGGCCTGGTACAACGGCCACCCCGACTTCCGCGACCTCGCCCCGGACCTCTCGGTCGAGCGCGCCGTGGTGATCGGCAACGGCAACGTCGCCGTCGACGTGGCGCGCATGCTGGTGCTGGCCCCCGAGGAGCTGGCGCCGACCGACACGGCCGATCACGCGATCGACGCCTTCGCCGGTTCGGCGATCACGGACGTCGTGATCGCCGGGCGCCGCGGGCCCCTGCAGGCGGCCTACACGAACCCCGAGCTGCTCGAGCTCGGCGAGCTGCAGATCGCCGACGTCGTGGTCGACCCGGCGGAGGCCGCGCTCGACCCGCTCAGCGCCGCGGACCTCCCGGCCGCCGCGCAGCCCGACCAGCGCAACGTCGAGACCGTGCTCGAGTACGCGCAGCGGGCCCGCACCGCCAAGCCGCGCAGCGTGACCCTGCGCTACCTGGTCTCGCCGCTGGAGATCCGCGGCGACGGGCGCGTGGAGGAGATCGTGCTGGTGCGCAACCGGCTTGAGCGCGCCGACGACGGCACGCTGCGAGCCGTGGCCACCGACGAGACCGAGACGATCCCCTGCGGGCTCGTCCTGCGCAGCGTCGGCTACCGGGGCCT
>CAIQOY010000030.1 GCA_903873565.1 uncultured Actinomycetes bacterium | reverse complement strand
CGCTGCGCGCCCTGACCCCGACGCGCCCGGTCCAGGCCGCGGCCCGGCGCGCCCTGATCCACACGGACGCGGGCTCGGGCAACGTGATCGTCGGCCCCGACGGGCCGCGGCTGATCGACTGGCAGTGCCCCGCGCTCGGCGACCCGGCCGAGGACCGGTTCGCGTTCCTGTCGCCCGCCTTCCAGGTGCTGTACGGCCACGAGCCCCTGACCGCGGCCGATCGTGCCGAGTGTCTCGGGGCCTACGGGGATCGCGAGGTGCTGGCGCGGCTGGCCGCGCTCGAGCCGGCGCTCGCCTGGCGCTTCGCCGCCTACTGCGCGATGCGCCGCGTCGACCTCGCCGACGCCGACCCGGACGGATCGGCCCGCTACGCTCGGGCCCTGGCCCTGTCCCTCGACCAGCTCGAGGCCCTGCGATGACGCCGCTGAGGCTGTTCCTCCACACCTACTCGTTCCGCTTCCGGCTCACGCTCGACCCGGACTACTCGATCGTGGACCTGCTCGACCGCGCGGTCGCCGAGGGCGCCCCGGGCATCGGCCTCAACGTCAACGGCCCCGGCTACCGCTTCCTCGGCGGCGACGACCCCGAGCACATCGCGATGGTGGCGGACGCCATCCGCACGCGCGGGCTCGACGTCGACATCGAGACGAGCGGCACCGACCCGGTGCACCTGACCCGCCTGCTCGACCTCGCCGAGCGCCTCGGCGCGAAGCACCTGCGCACTTACACGCGCCACGAGGGCGCCCGCCCGAAGGTGCTCGACGCGACGATCGCCGACCTCGTCGAGATCGGCCCCGTCGCCGAGGACCGGGGGATCCCGGTCCTGCTCGAGAACCACGAGGAGTTCACGGGCGTCGAGGTGGCGCGCATCCTCGAGCGCGTCGACCACCCGTTCGTCGGCGCCCTCTACGACTACGGCAACTCGATGATGCTGCGCGAGGACCCGCTCGACGCGCTCGACGCGATGCTGCCGTGGACGCGCAAGGCCCACCTCAAGGACCACGTCGTCATGCACGGGATGGTCTGCGGCGCGCCCTCCGGCGAGGGCGTCCTGCCGCTCGCCGAGATCACGCGGCGGCTGGTGGCCGCGGGGATGACCCGGATCGCGTTCGAGAACGTGTGGTCGTACACGTGCGGGTTCCGGGCCCGCGAGGACGGTCTGCCCGAGGAGGACCCGGCGTCGCCGATCTTCGCCCCGTGGGACGACCCGGGCGACCCCGCCTTCTTCCTGCCCGACGTCCAGGCCGAGGCCGAGCGCGACCCGGCGCGGGTGATCGCCCTCGAGGAGGAGTCGTACCGACGCGCGCAGGTGCGGGTGGACGCGATGCTGGCCGAGGTCGCGGCGGGGACGCCGTGAGCGACCGCCGCTAGGCGCGCTCGGCGCGCCAGGCGGCGATGTCGCCGATGGCGTCGGGGCCGATCCCGCAGCAGCCGCCGATGGCGCTCGCGCCCGCGGTCCGCCAGCGGTCCAGCAGATCCGACGAGAAGCCGTCGACCCCCGCGCCGTGCCACTCGTACGTGTCGCCGTTCCAGACGCGTCCCCAGTTCGGGTAGGCGACGAGGGGGAGCTCCGTGGCGGCACGCGCATCGGCGAGCAGGGACTCGACGTGCTGCGGCGGGGTGCAGTTGAGGCCCACCGCGGTCGCGCAGCCCGTCCGCGTGACCGATCGGATCGCCTCCCCGATGGGCGTTCCGTCGCTGAGGTGGTGGTCGTCGCGGCAGCAGAACGTGACCCAGGACTCCGTCTCCGGGAACTCCGCGAGCAGCTCCCCGAGGATCACGGCCTCGCGTCCGTTGGAGATCGTCTCGATCGCGAGCAGATCGGCACCGGCGTCGACCATCGCCTGTATCCGCCGGCGCTGCTCCGTGGCGATCGCGTCGTCCGTGGCGCTCGCGTAATCGCCGCTGTACTCGGTGCCGTTGGCCCAGACGACGCCGTACAGGCCGACGGACCCGGCGACGAACGTGGGGCGGTCCGACGGCTGCGCCTGACGGGCGAGCTCGACGCTGAGCCGCAGGTAGTGCGAGGTCTCCTCATCCGTGAACCCGGCGGCGCGGAAGCCCTCGTAGCTCGCGTGGTAGCTCGAGGTGATCGCGACGTCGGCACCGGCGTCGAAGTACGCGCGGTGCGCGGCCACGATCGCGTCCGGGTCGTCGCGCAGCAGGCGGGCGGACCAGAGGCTGTCGCGGAGATCATGCCCCCGGGACTCGAGTTCGGTCGCGAAGCCGCCGTCGAGGACGACGGTGCCGCGGGAGAGCGCGTCGGAGAAGCCGGCCATGCGCGAACCCTAGCGGGGCCGGGAGCGTTCCGGGCGCCGCAATGAGAAGGGGATCCCGCCCCGCGAGGGGCGGAATCCCCTTGTCGATGAGACGGGAGCGACGGGACTCGAACCCGCGGCCTCCGGCGTGACAGGCCGGCGTTCTAACCGACTGAACTACGCCCCCGGTCAGGTGCGCACGATAGCCGATGACGGGACCCCGTCGTGGCACGTCGCGGGGCGGTGAATCGGCT
>CAIQOY010000029.1 GCA_903873565.1 uncultured Actinomycetes bacterium | reverse complement strand
GCGTAGAGCGCGGCCACGTCGAGGACCACGCACTCCACCTCGCGCCGCTCGGCCAGCGCGCGGGCCTGCGGCGCGAAGTCGGGGGCGACGACGAGGGCGCGGGCGCCCGCGTAGGAGGCGTCCCGCTCGACGTGCTCGCGGTAGCGCACGACCTGCTCGACGGCGGCCGCGACGGCCTTCACGCGCTTGACCTCGACGAGGACGATGCGGCCCTCGGCGTCCCGGGCGAGGAAGTCGACGGGGCCGACGTCGGTGGCCCGCTCGCGCTCGAGGATCTCGAGGCCCTCCTCGATCAGGTGCGGCGAGCGCTCGAGCAGGGCGTGCAGCTCGAGCTCGCGGCCCTCGCGCTCGAGGACGGCCTCGTCGGTGAGGACGTGGGCGTCGTCGGCGAGCACCTCCTCGACCTCGATCAGGAGCGTCTCGCCCGTCTCGGGGCGGCGCACCGTGATCAGGCCGTCCTCCTCGCAGACGGCGGTCGGCCCCGACATGTAGTTGATCGGCTTGAAGCCCTTCGGGCCGTGGATGCAGACCGAGCCGTCGTCCTTGAAGATCAGGACGCGCTCGCCGGAGGCCAGGCGCGTGGTCAGCCGCCCCGAGTACCCGATCGAGCAGCGGGCGACGAGGACGCGCACCGGCTACCCGCGGGCGCCGTAGTTCTTCGCGCTGTAGTCGGCGTACGCCTCGCCCGACTTGATGGCCTCCCACCAGGCGCGGTTCTCGCGGAACCACGCGACGGTGAGGGCGAGGCCGGTGTCGAAGTCGGTGCGGCGCTCCCAGCCGAGGGCGCGCAGCTTGGCGCAGTCGAGCGCGTAGCGGCGGTCGTGGCCCGGGCGGTCGGCGACGCGCTTGAGCGAGTCCGGGTCCGCGCCCGTCAGCTCGATGATGCGGTGCGCGGTCTCGATGTTGGGCACCTCGTGCTCGGCCCCGACGTTGTAGGCCTCCCCGGCCGCGCCGTGGTGGTAGACGAGGTCGATCGCCGCGCAGTGGTCCTCGACGAAGAGCATCTCCCGCACCTGCATCCCGTCGCCGTAGAGCGGCAGGTCCTTGCCGTCGAAGGCGTTGGTCGTGAAGAGCGGGATCAGCTTCTCGGGGAACTGGTACGGGCCGTAGGTGTTGGAGCCGCGCGTGATCGACGCGTTGAGCCCGTAGGTGCGCGCGTAGGAGAGCACCAGCAGGTCGCCGGCGGCCTTCGAGGCCGCATACGGGCTCGAGCCGTGCAGGGGGTCGGTCTCCACGGAGCGGTGCGGGGCCTCGACGTCGCCGTAGACCTCGTCGGTCGACACCTGCAGGTAGCGCAGCTCGTGCGCGCGGGCGTGGTCGAGCAGGCGCTTCGTGCCGAGCACGTTGGTGGTCACGAACTCGTCGCCGCCCATGATCGAGCGGTCGACGTGGCTCTCGGCGGCGACGTTGATGATGCCGTCGCAGCCCTCCGCGGCGCGGGCCACGTCGTCGGCGCTCGCGATGTCGCCGTGGACGAACGTGTAGCGCGGGTCGTCGGCGAGGTCGGCGACGTTCTCCGGACGGCCGGCGTAGGTGAGCAGGTCGATGTTGACGACCTCGAGGTCGGGGTGCTCGCGCAAGAGGCGCCGCACGAGGTGCGATCCGATGAAGCCGCAGCCGCCGCTGACCAGGACCCTGCTCACGGGATGAATCCTGCCATGCAGGCCTCCACGCCGGAGCGCCAGTCGGGCAGGACCGGCGTGTCGGGGTGCTCGGAGGCGAGCGCCGAGTAGGCGGGGCGCCGCGCGGGCGTCGGGAACTCGTCGCTCGTCGCACCCTCCACGGCCACGTCCCGGCCGGCGGCGGCGAGCACGGCCTCGGCCCACTCGCGGCGCGTGGCGGCGCCGGCGCCCGCGATGTGGCGGATGCCCGGCGGCACCTGCTCGGGCAGCTCGACGAGGAGCGGGGCGAGGTGCCCGGCGTAGGTCGGGCTGCCGACCTGGTCGGTCACGACGCGCAGGACGTCGCGGGTCTCGGCGAGGCGCATGATCAGCCGCGGGAAGTTCGTGCCCGCCTCGTCGTAGACCCACGCGGTGCGCACGACCCAGGTGCCCTCGGGGTGCTCCTCGAGGGCGGCCTCCTCGCCGCGCAGCTTGGTCTCGCCGTAGAGGGAGAGGGGGCCCGTGGGGTCGGACTCCACGTACGGCTCGCGCTTCCGTCCGTCGAAGACGAAGTCGGTGGAGAGCGTCACGAGCCGCGCGCCGTGGGCGCGCGCGGCGCGGGCCACGTGGCGGACCGCGTCCACGTTCGCGCGGGTCGCGCCCTCGCGGTCGGACTCGGCGCCGTCGACGTCGGTCCAGGCCGCCGCGTGCAGGATCAGCGCGGGGCGGTGCGCGGCCACGGCGGCCATGACGGCGTCCGCATCGGTCACGTCGAGGTCGGCGCGGCCGAGCCCGACGCCGCGGTCGCCGAGCGAGCGCAGGGCCGCGCGGCCGATCTGGCCGCCGGCACCCGTCACCAGGACGGTCACGAGACCTCGACGTCGCGCGCCGACAGGATCGGGCTGTCGGTCGACCACAGGTGCCGGACGCGGTCGTCGTTCCAGGGGAACGTGTTCTCGTCGTCCGGGTTGTACTCGTGCGTGACGTGGTAGCAGAAGAGGCAGTCCGTGAGGGCCTCGTAGCCGTGCGCGGTCCGGCCGGGCACGTAGACGGCGGCGGGGTTGTCCTCGCCGATGTCGATGCTCCAGGCCGTGCCGTGCGTCGGCGAGTCCTCGCGGCGGTCGAACAGCACCACGCGCACCATCCCGAGCGCGCAGAAGAAGAGGTCGTCCTGGCCGAGCTCGTGGTAGTGCAGCCCGCGGATCACGCCCCGCTTCGACCAGACCACGTTGGTCTGCTGCGAGCGCTTGCCGCCGAGCGCCTCGAACCACGACTCGCGGCGCGCCTCGAGGAACCAGCCGCGGCTGTCCTCGTGGCGGGTGAGGGGCACGACGAGCGCCCCGCTGATCGGGGTCTCGCGGGGCTCCGGGCTCACAGGATCTCGATCCTCGAGCCGTCGCCGACGAGCAGCCGGTTCGCGGAGCGGATCGCGTCGGAGCGCGTGATCCGGCAGTCGGCGCCGATCAGGGAGTCCTCGATGCGCGTGTCGATGCCGATGATCGAGGAGCGCTCGAGCAGGATCGCGTGCTCCATCTCGGCGCGCTCGACGTGGGCGTCCTCCGAGATGGCGCTGTAGGGGCCGATGTAGGCGTCGCGGACGGTGGCGCCGGCGCAGATCACGACCGGGCCGCGGATGTGGCAGCGCTCCACCGTGGCGCCGGCGTGGATCACCACGCGGCCCTCGATCTTCGAGTCGACGACGGTGCCCTGCACGTCGGCGTCGATCGCGTCGAGGACGAGGCGGTTGGCCTCGAGCATGTCGGCCAGCTGGCCCGTGTCCTTCCACCAGCCG
>CAIQOY010000028.1 GCA_903873565.1 uncultured Actinomycetes bacterium | reverse complement strand
CGGGCGCGGGCGCAGCTGCGGCGCCGGGCGCGCCGCGCGGGCCGTGAGGCGCGGCGGATGCTGCACCAGTACGAGGCCGCCGCCTACGAGCTGGCGCACGCCAACGCCGTGGGCCAGCGGCCCGGCGGCCTCGAGCCCGCGCAGGCCGCAGCCGCCTACCGGGCCTGCCTCGTCGAGGCCCGCGGGTACCTGCTGCGCGACGCGCCGGGCGTGCTCCCGGCTGCCGCCCCGACGGGGTAGGGTGTCGTCATGCGCGTGGCGATCATCGGCGGAGGCGTCGTCGGCCTGTCCTGCGGCTGGTCGCTCGCCCGCAAGGGCGCCGAGGTGGTGGTGCTCGAGCGCGGCGTGATCGGCGAGGGCGCCTCGAAGGGCAACACCGGCTGGGTCTCCCCGACGATCTCGACGCCGCTCGCGTCGCCCGGCACGTTGGCGATGGGCCTCAAGAGCGCGCTCGACCCGAACGGCGCGCTGGTCATCCGCCCCGAGCTCGACACGCGCTGGCTGCGCTGGCTGTGGTCGTTCCGGGCCGCCGCCTCGCGTGAGCGCTTCCTGCGCGGCGTCGAGGCCCTCCACAACCTCAACCGCCGCACCTTCGAGGTGCTCGACGCCTACGCCGCCGACGGCGTGCCGTTCGAGATGCACGGCGGCGGCATCCTCGTGCTCGGCAAGACGGAGAAGGGGATCAGCTGGTTCGCGCCGGTCTTCGAGGACCTCCAGAAGATCGGCTTCGAGGGCGGCATCGAGGAGCTCACGCTCGACGAGGCGCGGGCGATCGAGCCGGCGCTGTCCGACGAGATCGGCTACGTGATCCGCACGACGGTCGACCGCTACGTGCAGCCGCAGAGCCTGATGCGCGGCCTCGCCGACCGCCTCGTCGAGCTCGGGCACGACATCCGCGAGGAGGTCGCGGTCGCCGGCCTGTCCCCGATCGGCGGCGGCCGCTGGCGCGTCGACACCGACCACGGCCCGGTCGAGGCGGACCGCGTGATCGTGGCCACGGGGGCGCAGAGCCCGGCGCTGCTCGGCCCGCTCGGCCTCGACGTGCCGATCGTGCCCGCCAAGGGCTACTCGATCACGCTGCGCGGCGAGGGCACGCGGCCCTCGCAGGCCCTGTACATGACGGAGGCCAAGATCGGCGTCTCCGGCTTCGACGAGGGCGTGCGCATCGCCGGCGTCTTCCAGCTGCCGGGCCGCGACCTGATGGTCGACCGCCGCCGCCTCGACCACGTCGTCGCCCAGGCCTGCTCGTACCTGCGCGACTGGCACCCGGCCGAGACCGAGGCCTCGGTCGAGGGCTGGGCCGGCTGGCGGCCCGCCACGCCGGACTCGCTGCCCCTGCTCGGGCCCGTGCCGGGCCGCGAGGGGCTGTTCCTGGCGACCGGCCACGGCATGCTCGGGGTCACGCTCGCGCCCTCCACGGGCGAGCTCCTGGCCGAGATGGTGGTCGACGGGGCGCGCCCCGCCTGGGTCGAGCCGATGCGGCCCGACCGCCCCTTCTGACGCTCCGTCGGGGCGCGGGCTAGCATGGCGCCATGCATCCGAGACTCCACGTCAGCGAGCATCCGCTCGTCCAGCACAAGATCGCGCTCCTGCGCGACGCCGAGACCTCGACGCGCGACTTCCGGGCGCTGTCGAGCGAGATCGCGGGCGTCCTCGCCTACGAGGCGACGCGCGACCTGCAGCTCGAGGACGTCGAGGTGACGACGCCGATCAAGGCCACGGTGGGGCGCAAGGTGACGGGCAAGAAGGTGGGGGTGGTGCCGATCCTGCGCGCCGGCGTCGGCATGCTCGACGGCGTCCTCGCGATGATCCCCGTCGCCCGCGTGGGCTTCCTCGGCGTGTACCGCGACGAGGAGACGCTGCAGCCCGTCTCGTACTACGAGAAGCTGCCGAAGGACCTCGGCGAGCGCACCATGCTGATCCTCGACCCGATGCTGGCGACGGGCGGCTCGGCCTCGTTCGCGGCCACGGTCTGCAAGGAGCGCGGGGCGCGCACGGTCAAGCTGCTGTCGATCATCGCGGCGCCCGAGGGCGTCGAGCGCATGGCGGCCGACCACCCGGACGTCGAGGTGCACGTCGCCTCGCTCGACGAGTGCCTGAACGAGCACGGCTACATCGTGCCGGGGCTCGGCGACGCCGGCGACCGGCTCTGGGGCACGCGCTAGGCGCCGGAGCGCCGGGCGGGCCAGGCGAGCCGGATCGCGGCCGCCACCAGGAAGGCGGGCAGGGTCGCGCCGATAGCGCCGCCGAGGAGCGGGTCGAGGTGGTCGGCGATGCCGAACAGGCGCGTCGGGCTGAGCCACTGGTAGACGAGGAAGCCGGCGACCCAGGCGGCCACGGTGGCACGCGGGTCGGCGGGGCGCAGGCGATCCGCGTAGACGGCTCCGAACAGCGGCACGAACACGGACCCCAGCAGGTAGAGGAAGTCGAAGAAGCGGTCGAGGCCGACGGTCAGGGCGCCGAGGGTGGCGAGGGCGCCGAGCGCGACGACGATTGGGGCCTGCGGCGCGCGCGGGGCGAGGTTGCGGATCGAGACCGCGGTGGAGTAGATGTTGGCGAAGCCCTTCTCCGTCTCGTCGACGACGAGGATCGAGGCCACCAGGAGGCCGAGCGGCAGGGCCAGCATCACGGCGACGCCGCCGTTGACGTCGTCGATCCCGCCCGTCTGGGCCGCGGCGAGGACGCCGACCGCGAGCGTTGCCGAGCCGGCGATCCCGAAGCCGATGCCGACGCCGAGGGCGGCTCCGCGCACGGAGCGGGCGTAGCGGGTGTAGTCGGGGGCGAGCGGCTGCCAGGACGCGGAGTTGGCGACGACGAGGTCGATCGCGGCCATCAGCCCGAGCCCGCCGGCTGCCGCGATGGCGAGCTCCGACGAGCCGTCGCCGAGCGCGAGCCGCACCAGCAGGTAGGCGAGGGCGAGCGCGGCGAGCG
>CAIQOY010000027.1 GCA_903873565.1 uncultured Actinomycetes bacterium | reverse complement strand
GGGCTAGACTCCCGCCGATGCGCCGGCTCTTCCTCGCCGTCGCGGCCACGATGTTCGTGGACGCGCTGCTGTACCTGGCGATCGTCCCCCTCCTGCCCTGGTACGCGGAGCGCTTCGACCTCTCCAAGGTCGAGGCGGGCATCCTGCTCGCGGGCTACCCGCTCGCCTTCCTGATCACGGTCACGCCGGCGGGCTGGCTGGCCGGGCGCGTCGGCCCGCGCCGCGTGGTGATGATCGGCACCTCGATGTTCCTGCTCTCCTCGCTCCTGTTCGCGTGGGCCCCGAACGGCGAGATCCTGATCCTCGCGCGCCTCCTGCAGGGCATCGGCGGCGGCATCGGCTGGGCCGCCGCGATGGCCTGGCTGACGGGCAACACGCCGCCCGAGGGCCGCTCGCGCGCCGTCGGCACCATCTCCGGCGTCCTCTCGGCGGGCGCCGTGGCGGGCCCGGCGCTCGGCGCCCTCGCCGACGCCACCTCGTTCGTCGTCGCCTTCGCGATCGCCGGCGCGCTCGGCGTCGTGGCGCTCGCCCTCACGATCGCGGCGCCGGCCGGGGCCGACCTGCCTCGCGACCCGCCGCTGCACAGCACGGTGGGGCGGCTGATCCGCCACCCGCTCGTCCTCTGCTCGCTCTGCTTCGCCCTGGCGGACGCGGCCGGGGTGGCCGCGGTCGACCTGCTGGCCCCGCTCGCCCTCGGCGAGCGCGGGGTCAGCTCGGCGGCGATCGGGATCGCGATCGGCGCGGGCGCCGTGCTCGGGATCATCGGCGGCTGGCTGGCCGGCCGGCTCGGCGAGCGCGTCGGCTCGTTCCGGATCGCGCTGGTCGGCGGGGTCGGCCTCGGCCTGATGCCGCTGATCCTCGTCTTCCCGCTGCCGAGCTGGGCGATCCTCGGGGTGCTGGTCGCGATCGGGCCGTTCTTCCCGATCCTGATGACGGGCATGTTCCCGCTGATCACGCACGCGGCGGACGACCTCGGCCTCTCCCACGGCACGGGCAGCGCGCTCGCGAACATGGTCTGGTCGGGGGGCTTCGCGGTCACGCCGCTGGTGGTCGCGCCGATCGCGCAGGCGGTCGGCGACCCCTTCGCCTACGCGCTCGCGGCCGCGGTCGTCGTGCTGCTGCTCGGGGGCGCGGTGGTGTTCCGCGAGCAGGCCAAGGCGCGCGGGCTCGCGCACTAGCCCCGGACCCGGGAAACCCGCCATCTGATGCGGGTTCGCGGTGAAGATCTGGCACTCAGGCGCTGAGATTGCCAGTTCCCGTTTGCGCGCCGCGGGAACCTGTGGCAGTCTGCGGTCTGGCACTCCTGCGAAGAGAGTGCCAACGCTTTCCACCCGTCCAACCCCCTGACTTGGAGGTATCCATGAACCTCAAGCCCCTTGGCGACCGCATCGTCGCCGAAGTGCTCGAGGAGGAGCAGACGACCGCCAGCGGCATCGTGCTCCCCGACACCGCGCAGGAGAAGCCCCAGCGCGCGAAGGTCCTGGCCGTCGGCTCGGGCCACTACGAGTTCGGCCACCACGTCCCCCTCGAGATCGAGGTCGGCGACGTGATCCTGTTCTCCAAGTACGGCGGCACCGAGGTCAAGGACGGCGGCCGGGATTACCTGATCCTGCGCGAGTCCGACGTCCTCGCCGTCATCGGCAAGCCCGCCGCCAAGGGCAAGAAGTAGCACCCCTCCCTCCCCTTCCACCGAGGTAACACCCACATGGCACACAAGGACCTCCGCTTCAACGAGGACGCGCGCCGCTCGCTCCAGCGCGGCGTCGACATCCTCGCCGACGCCGTCAAGGTGACGCTCGGCCCCAAGGGCCGCTACGTCGTCCTCGACAAGAAGTTCGGCGCCCCGACGATCACCAACGACGGCGTCTCCATCGCCCGCGAGATCGAGCTCGAGGACCCGTTCGAGAACCAGGGCGCCCAGCTCGTCCGCGAGGTCGCCACGGCGACCAACGACGTGGCGGGCGACGGCACCACCACCGCCACCGTGCTCGCCCAGGCCATCGTCCGCGAGGGCCTGCGCAACGTCACGGCCGGCGCCAACCCGATGGGCCTCAAGCGCGGCATCGAGAAGGCCGTCGAGCAGGCCGTCGCCAACATCAAGGCGCAGGCCAAGGAGGTGTCCGGCAAGGAGGACATCGCCCGCGTCGCGACGATCTCGGCCCGTGACCGCGAGATCGGCGACGTGATCGCCGACGCGATCGAGAAGGTCGGCAAGGACGGCGTCGTCAACGTCGAGGACGGCCAGACCTTCGGCCTCGACCTCGAGTTCACCGAGGGCATGCAGTTCGAGAAGGGCTACATCTCCCCGTACATGATCACGGACTCCGATCGCATGGAGGCCGTCCTCGAGGATCCGTACATCCTGATCGCCAACCAGAAGATCGGCGCGGTCAAGGACGTCCTGCCGATCCTCGAGCAGGTCATCCAGAGCGGCAAGCCGCTGCTGATCATCGCCGAGGACCTCGAGGGCGAGGCCCTGGCGACGATCGTCGTCAACAAGCTCCGCGGCACCTTCACGGTCGTCGCGGTCAAGGCCCCCGGCTTCGGCGACCGCCGCAAGCGCATGCTCGAGGACATCGCGATCCTCACGGGCGGCGAGGTGATCACCGAGGAGATGGGCCTCAAGCTCGAGAACACGGCCGTGGCCCAGCTGGGCCGCGCGCGCCGCGTCGTGGTCGACAAGGACCACACGACCATCATCGACGGCGGCGGCAAGGGCGACGACATCAAGGCCCGGATCAAGCAGATCAAGCAGGAGATCGAGAACACCGACTCCGACTTCGATCGCGAGAAGCTCCAGGAGCGCCTCGCGAAGCTGTCCGGCGGCGTCGCCGTGGTCAAGGTCGGCGCGGCCACCGAGACCGAGATGAAGGAGAAGAAGCACCGCGTCGAGGACGCGCTGCAGGCCACCCGCGCGGCCCTCGAGGAGGGCATCGTGCCGGGCGGCGGCGTCGCGCTGCTGACCGCGGCGACGAAGCTCAAGATCGACGAGTCGCACCACGACGAGGCGACCGGCCAGAAGATCATCCGCCGGGCCCTCGAGGAGCCGATCCGCCAGCTCGCGATCAACGCGGGCCTGGAGGGCTCCGTCGTCGTCTCCGACATCCGCGCGGCGAAGGCCGGCTTCGGCCTCAACGTCGACTCGGGCGAGATGGTCGACCTGGTCAAGGCGGGCATCATCGACCCCGCCATGGTCACCCGCTCGGCGCTGCAGAACGCCGCGTCGATCGCGAAGAACATCCTCACGACGGAGTGCATCGTCGTCGAGGCGCCCGAGAAGCCGGCCGCCGGTGGCGGCGGCATGCCCGACATGGGCGGCATGGGCGGCATGATGTAGGAATCCGGCTCGGGCCCCGCGCCCGATCCGATCGCACGACCCGAAGGGTCCCGGCTCCGGCCGGGGCCCTTCGCGCATTCCGGGGCGCCCGCCCCGCGACGTGGCACACTTGCGCCCACACGCACGAAGGGGAGGACGGCCATGGCCGACTGCACCATCCGCATCAAGAAGAACGGCTCCGCCTGGGTGTCGGGCTCGTTCACGATCGAGGACGTCGACGGCAACGCGTACCCCATCGAGGGCGACGCGTTCCTGTGCCGCTGCGGCGCCTCGCAGACGAAGCCGTTCTGCGACGGCTCGCACAAGGCGGCCGGCTTCGAGTCGGCGCCGACCGTCGGCGACTAGCGCCGGCCGCGCCAGACGACGAAGGGCAGGCGCTCGTCGAGGAGCCCGGCGAGCGCCCAGTCCTCCTCCGTGCGGCCCTCCGCGGGCCCCACCCCGAACCCGTGACCGGCGAGCCAGTCGGGCTGCGGCGCGAGCAGCTCGGTTGAGACGCCCGCGGCCTCGGCGGCGCGCGCGAGCTGCCCGAAGTCGACGTCGGCCGTCATGTCCTGCGTGCCCGGCGCCTGCAGCGGGTCGCCGCCGGGCTGCCCGCCGATGTAGGTGCGCACGGGCGGCCGGCGGCCGTCGTGCACCTCGGCGCCGGTGCCGCCGTAGTCGATCAGGAGCAGCCGCCCCGCGGCGACGCTGCCCGCCAGCGCCTGCACAAGCGGGTCGAGCGACGGCCGCAGCGCGTAGCGCCCGCCGGGTCGGGGCTCCGGCAGCGAGTCGAGCAGGAGCCGCTGCAGGGCGGGGTCGGCCGGGGCGCGCGCCTCGACCAGCCGCCCGTCGGGGTCGGCATCGACGAGCACCTCGTCGGGCCACTCGAGCAGCCGCACGGGCAGCGCGTCGAGCACCTCGTTGGCGTAGAGGAAGCCGGGCGCGGGCGCGAGCTCGCCCGGGTGCTGGACCCAGCGCGCGGGCAGGCCCGCGAGGGCCTCGCGCTGGCGGGCGGCGAGGCCCGCGCTGCGCTCGACCAGCACGAGCTCGCAGGGCACCGCGAGCGCGGCGAGACCGTCGGCGACGCGGCGCGCCAGCCCGCCGGTGCCCGGGCCGGCCTCCGTGACCCGGAAGCCCGCCGGCCGGCCGAGGTCCTCCCAGGTCGCGGCCGCCTCGGCCACGACCGCCGCGGCGAACGCCGGGTGGGCCATCGCCGCGGTCGCGAAGTGGCCGCCCTGGCCGATGCCGGGCCCGCGCGCGTAGAAGCCGGCCTCCGCATCGAAGAGCGCGGCCTCCATGTACTGCGCGAACGTGAGCGGCCCGTCCGCGCGGATGCGCCCGACCAGCCGCTCGCGCAGCGAGGTCACGCCGAGCGCAGGAGCTCGCGGGTCAGGCAGGTGGGCCCGCCGTCGCCCTTGAGCGAGACGTCGGCGCCCGCGTAGGCGTGCACCTCGACGCCCTCCGCCTCCATGGCCCGGCGGATCTTCGGGTTGCCGTCGAGGACGACGACGACCCCGGGGCGCACCGCGAGGATGTTGCAGCCCATCGACAGGTACTCGGACTCGTCGAGCGGGAGGATGCGGATGCCGCGCTCCTGCAGCTCCTGGATCAGCGTCACCGGCGCCAGCGGCTCGAACACGACCGCGAGGTCGCGGGCCACGGGCGAGATGAAGCTCATCAGGTGCAGGACGTGCGCAGGGCCCTGGTCGTGCGGGAGGTCGAAGCGCAGGGTGCGCGCCCCCTCGGCGGCGAGGATCTCGTCGAGCTGGCGGTGCGCCTCCGCGTTCGTGCGGTAGCCGCGGGCCACGGCGAGCGTGTGCTCGTCGAGCCAGACCATGTCGCCGCCATCGGCGGTGGCGGTGCCCGTCAGCCGCCCGGCGATCGGCACGCCGGCCGCCTCGAGGTCGGGGACCATCGCGTCGCCCTCGCCGACCCGCGCGGGCTTCGCCGAGCGCAGCACGATCGCGCCCTGCGCGGACACCCAGACGGGGTCGCAGACGTAGACCGCGTCGACGAGGCCGTCGGCCGGCTCCGCCACCACGACCTCGCAGCCGAGGTCGGCGAGCAGGGCGCCGAAGGCCTCGTGCTCGGCGACCAGGTTGGCCGGGTCGGGCGCGCGCCAGCCGGCGCCGGCGAAGTCGCCCGTGGTGACGGGGCGGCGGATCAGGACCCGGCGCAGCGGGTCCACCATGGAGCTGACGCCGTAGGCGGGGGAGTCGGACATGGCCGGCAGGGTACCCGCTCAGGGGGTGTAGGCGCCGACGCCCAGCACCAGCACGGCGGCGAGGACCAGCGAGGCGGGCAGCGCGACCCGCAGGAAGCGCGCCGCGCGCGGGCGGGCCGCCACGTGGATGGCCAGCAGCCACATCACCACGAACACCCCCATGCCGTAGCGGGGCAGGGCCAGGTAGGTGCCGGCGAAGACGGGCAGGGCGATCGCGAGCGACCCGTACAGCAGGTACTCGGACGGCAGCCGCCGGCGCACCCAGCCCTCGATCAGTACGAGCGCCCACAGCATCGCGCAGGCCGTGTCGAAGACGTACCCGATCCGCTCGGGGTCGTGGGCGGCGACGTAGAGGCCGTGCAGGATGGCGATCGGCATGGCCAGCACGAGCAGCAGGTTGGCGCCGCGGCCCCAGCCCGCGGACTGGGCCGACTGGGTCGCGAACGGGTCGCCCGTGCGGTAGTAGAGGTAGGCGCCGAACGCCAGGTAGGCGACCGGCATCAGGGCGAGCGGCACGAGCCCGAGCGCGAAGCGGCGGCTGAGGCGGCGGCCCTCGTCGCGCCACAGCCGGAGCGCGAGCGCGGGCACCAGCATGATCCCCGTCGGGCGGGTCAGCACGGCGAGCACGCCGACGAGGCAGGAGCCGGCGAAGCGCCGCGCCTCGAGCAGGACGAAGGGCAGCACCGTCAGGAGCAGGTAGAGGCTCTCCGTGTAGGCCGCCGAGAACACGAAGGCGACGGGGAAGAAGGCGGTCAGCCAGACCGTCGTGCGCGCGACCCGCTCGCCCGAGCGCCGCTCGACCAGGCGGTGCAGGAGCACGAGCGCGACCAGGAAGCAGAGCGTCGAGATGAGGACTCCGGCGGCGAGGTACGAGGCGTCGAGGGCCCGCGCGACGGCTCGCATCAGGAGCGGGTAGAGCGGCGAGAAGGCGACCCCGTTGCCGTGCGCCACCGTGGGGTCGTAGCCGTAGTCGGCGATGCGCTGGTACCAGATCCCGTCCCAGCGCCCGAACGGCGCGATCAGCGCGGCGCCGAGGGGCTGGCCGGGCGCACGCTCGGCGAGGCCGATCAGCCCCACCACGGCGAAGGTGACCAGCCGGGAGAGGAGGCCGATGGCGAGCGGGTAGCGCCAGCCCGCCAGGGCGCCGCGCGCCGGCGCGTCGAGGGCCCCGGCGACGGCCATGGCCGCCTAGGCGTCCTCGGGCTTCTTCGCGATGACCGTGAAGATGTCGCCCAGGGAGACGCCGACGGTGCGCTCGGCGAGGCCCGCCCGCTCCAGGGCGCGGCCGACGAGCCGCCCCGCGGCCGGCGCGTAGGCGTCGAGCCGGGAGGCGAGGTAGGTGAGGCGGACGCGGCGCACGTGCGTCGTGACCTCGCAGATCTGGAAGCCCTCGCGGCGCAGCATCTCGGGCAGCGTCTGGCGCGAGAAGTAGACGAGGTGCATCTGCATGTACCAGGGCCAGCGCCGCCCCGCCACCTTCGCGAACAGGGACTCGACGTCCATGGTCGAGACGGCGAAGACGCCGCCCGGGCGCAGCGCCGCGTGGATGGCGCGGATGTCGAGGGCCGGGTCGGGCAGGTGCTCGATCACGTCCCAGAGGGTGATCACGTCGTACCCGCCCTCGGGCAGGGGGGCGTCCTCGACGGCGCCGCAGTGGACGTGGCCGCCGAGGCGGCCGCGCGCGATCTCCGACGCCCAGCGCGAGGGCTCGACGCCCGCGACCTCGTAGCCCGCCGCCTCGGCGAGGGTGAGGAAGGTGCCCACGTGGCAGCCGACGTCGAGCAGGCGGCCCGACGGGCGGTAGCGGCGGACGAGCTCGAGGCTCTCGGCGAACGTCTCGAGCCGGCCCTGCTCCTCCTCGATGTACTCCTGGTCCTCGACCTCGCCGTAGTTCTCGACCACGGCCTCGTGATGGGGCCGCGGGTTCATGTAGACGAGGTGGCAGGAGCGGCACTCGACGATGCGACCGTGCTCGCCGAACGCGCTCGACGTGCAGGTGTAGTGCACGCGCGGGTCGGCGACGCGGGTGCCCATCGTGTCCTCGATCCGCACGACGTAGTCGTCGGCGCCGCAGAGCGGGCAGCGCACGGGCACCTGCGTCGGGTGGCGGAGGTCGGCGCCGGCGGCGGCCTGGGTGTCGGTGTGCTCGCTGCTCATGGTTCGGTGTCGGGGGTCAGCGCCCGAAGCGGGCCTCGTTGATCGGGGGGACGAAGGGACCGGCCAGGCGGTTGAGCCGGCCGGGGCGGGCGATCAGGCGCCCCGCGAGCCACCAGGCGAGCAGGGCGACCGCGATGCCCACGAGGATATCGGATACGTAGTGGTCCCCGAAGTAGACGATGGTGAACCACATCGCCACGGGGTAGATGCACATCACGTAGCCGAAGCGCCGCCGCCACGACAGGGCGAAGATGGCGACCAGGGTCGAGTAGGCGGTGTGCAGGGACGGCACGGCCGCGTACGGGTTCGGCAGGACGAGGCTCTCGATGAACGACTTGCCGGCCTGGACGGGGGCCGCGTCGGCCTGCGCGTAGCCGATCTTGACCAGGTCGGGCAGGAGGCCGATCTGCGCGGCGGCCCACGGCGGGGCGGCCGGGTAGACGAGGAAGATCAGGGCGCCCATCATCGAGCAGCCGACGATCGTCAGCAGCGCGCGGTAGTAGAGCGCGCGGTTCTCGAGCCAGATCAGGAACATCAGCGTGGGCGGCACGATGAAGTGCGCGCGGTTGAGCAGCCCGAGCACGTGGTCGTACCACTGCACCGTGCCGGACCACAGCCACTGCTGCACGACGACCGGGGGGATGTTGCCGAAGAAGACGATCCGGTCGAACTCGAGGTGCGGCATGAAGTAGGGCTCGGGGCGGAGCAGGTGCGCGACCCCGCGCAGGTGCTCGTACAGGTAGATCCCGAGGATCAGGGGCAGGAAGTCGCGGATGTAGCCCTTCCAGATGCCGAGGGCGATCGCGGGGACCAGCAGGATCAGGAAGTAGCGGTCGGGCGACAGGAAGACGCCGCGCAGCAGGATCATCCCGCCGAGGCCGACGACGTAGCCGACGATCAGCACGATCACGCGCTCGCGCGTCCAGAGGGGCCCGTCGGGCGGGCGGGCGGCGGCGGCGCCGACGCGGGGCGGGGAATCAGTCGACGCCATCGGCTCGTTCTCCCACAGGGTACGTCCTCGCCACCGCACCCTGCGAAGCACCCCACGAGATGGCCGCCGTCACCCCCGACCTCACCCCCGCCGAGCAGATCGACGCGCTGCGCACGGGCTGCGGCGTCGCCGCGCCCCCTGCGGGGGCCGTCGAGGTCGAGGGCCCGGACGCCGCGTCGCTGCTCCAGAACCTCCTCACGCAGGACCTCGAGGGGATGGCCGCGGGCGAGGCGCGCCGTGCGCTGCTCCTGACCCCGAAGGCCAAGGTGGTCGCGGACCTGCGCGTGCTCGACCGCGGCGACGGCCGCTTCCTGCTCCTGACCGAGCCCGCCGCCGCCGCGGCGCTGGCCGCCCAGCTGGCGCGCTTCCGCCTGGCCGCGAAGGCCGAGATCCGCGAGACGGGGCACTGGTCGCTGGTCCGCCTGGCCGGCCCCGGCGCCGCGGCCGTCGCGCTGCCGGGCACGGCCGTGGCGGGCGCGCTCGGCGACCTGCCGACCGTCGACGTCGTCGTGCCCACGATCGGGCTGATGGGCGCGCTCGACGCCGCCGTCCGGGCCGGCGCCGTGCCGGTGTCCGAGGAGGCGCTCGAGGCGCTGCGGATCGAGGCCGGCGCGGTCCGCCTCGGCCACGACGTCGACGAGCGCTGGATGCCGGCGGAGGTCGGGCTCGTGGACGACGCCGTCTCCTTCGCCAAGGGCTGCTTCATCGGGCAGGAGCCCGTCACGCGCCTGCACCGGCGCGGCCACGCCAACCGCGCGCCCCTCCGCCTCGTCCTCGAGCGCGCCGTCGCCCCCGGCACCCCGCTCGTGCAGGGCGACCGCGAGGTCGGCGTCGTCACCTCGGTCGCGGGGCCGCCGTGGCTCGACCAGGTGCGGGCGATCGCGATCGCCCGCGTCGACCTCGAGCCGGACGCGCCGCTGGTCGCGGACGGCGCCGCGGCGCGCCTCGCCGGCTAGCGGGTCGGGCGCAGGCGGTCGGCGGCGGGGCCGCAGCGCGGGACGCGCGGGACCGGGCAGGCTGGGAGGCGCCACCCGATCAGGAAGGACGACCATGACCGAGAGCCGATCGTTCGCGGAGCGCGTGCACGCCCTCATCGAGCACGAGCCCGAGGGTGACGGCCGCGTCCGCAACCACCTCTCCGTGACGGGCCCGCCCGACGCGGTGCGCGGCTTCATCGCCGACTGCCGCACCGACGGCGGGGCGCGCATGCTGCGGCTCGGGGACGCGAGCATGCCGATCCGCTGGGAGCGCCACGCCGAGCGCGCCACGGGCGGCGCGTGGGTGCGGATCGAGCCGGGCCGCGAGCCCGAGCGCGGCGGCGAGCACCACGAGGTCGCGAAGGCGGAGTACGCGTTCGGCTCGGACGACCCCCTCGACGACGCGCTCGCCGAGGTCAGCCGCCGCCACCCCGAGCTCGAGTTCCGCTACGCGGGCCTGCGCCACCACCGGATGCGCTACGACGTCGCCAAGGGCGGCCTCTGGAAGGGCGGCGAGCGCCTCGCCGAGGCGCAGGAGCCGGCGACGACCCACCACGAGGAGGGCGAGCAGATGGCGACGCTCGTCCGGGACGTGGAGTCCCTGCAGGCGCCGCACGCGGCCTGAGACGCGGCGGGCCCCCAGCCGCTCGGCTGGGGGCCCTGCGTCGCATGCGCCCGGGACGACTCGAACGTCCGACCTCTGCCTCCGCAGGGCAGCGCTCTATCCGCTGAGCTACGGGCGCGCGGAAGCCGCAGGATAGCCCAGACCCGCGAGCGGGCGCGCGGTCAGTAGGGGCGGACGGCGCCCTGGTAGTCGCCGCGGTCGCCCATCGACGAGATCTTCACGACGTCGCCGGTCTGCGGGGCGTGGATGTACTGGCCGCCGCCGATGTACATCCCCATGTGGCCGAGGTCCGACCGGAAGAACACGAGGTCCCCGGGCAGGAGCTGCTCCGCCGGGACGCGCACGCCCTCGTTCCACTGGGCGCCCGTGAAGTGCGAGAGGCCGACGCCGACCTGCGCGTAGGCGTACTTGGTCAGCCCCGAGCAGTCGAAGCCGCTCGGCGACTCGCCGCCCCACACGTAGGGCGTGCCGAGGTACTGCATCGCCACGGACACGGCCTGGGCGCCGATCGACCCGTCGGTCGGCGGCAGCTCGATCGCCTCGACGACGGCCGCGGCCGCGCCGAGGTCGGCGGAGCCGCCGAGCGCGAGGTCGTCGCCGCCCCCGCCGCCGCCCTGGTTGGCGGCCTCCTGGGCGGCCAGCGCGGCCAGCGCCTGCTGGCGGATCCGCTCCTGGCGGGCCTGCTCCTCGGCGATCAGCTGGGCGATCTCGTCCTCGAGGCCGGCGGCGAGCGACTGCTGCTCGGCGATGCCCTGCTCGATCGCGGCGCGCTCGGCCTCGCGCTGGGCGCGCAGCTCCTTCGCGCGCGCCTCCTGGCGGTCGAGCTTGCCCTGGCGCTGGTTGAGCGAGCGGCGGTCGGCCTGCAGGCCCGTGATCAGGTCCCCGGCCTGGTTCTGGGTGCGGGTGAAGAGCTCCGTGACGGCGAGCGCCTCGGTCAGCGTCTCCTGCCCGAGCACCGAGGTCAGCAGGTCGGGCTCGCCGACCCGGTAGGACTGCTCCAGCTTGCGGTGCAGCTCGGCCTGGGTGCGGCGCAGGTTGTCCTTCGTGACCCGGATCATCTTGCGGTTGAAGGCGATGTCCTCCTCGACCTGCTCGAGCTCGAGGACGGCCCGGTTGTAGCGCTCGATCGCCGGCGTCAGCTCCTCGCCGAGGCGCGCCATCTCGGCGCGTGCCGCCTCCGCCTCGGCGCGCTTGGCGGCGATGTCCTCGCGCGGCGCGGCCTGCACGGGCAGCGCGGCGACCAGCGCGGCGGCCAGCGTGGCCAGCAGCAGGGCCGTGCGGGCAATGCGGTGCAGCGGGGTGGGCATCAGAGGCGGATTCGCAGCCCGACGGCGCATTCCTGCGCCGCGGCCCGACGGGCGTCGGGCTCGGGCCGGGTCGTCTGTTCGGTCCGGGCCTCACCCTATCACCGGTTTCCCCGCAGCCCGGATCACGGTCTGGCAACGACCGCGGGGTACGATCCGGGGGTGGAGTCGGCCTCCGGCATCCAATGGCTGCTCTGGCTCGGCGTGGCCGCGGCCATCCTCGCCGTCGCGGTCGTCTCCGTGGGCAACGTGCTGCTGCGCGGGCCGCGCGGGTCGGACGTGCCGATCTGGGGCGGCGTCCTGCGCGCCGTCG
>CAIQOY010000026.1 GCA_903873565.1 uncultured Actinomycetes bacterium | reverse complement strand
TGACCGATGCCCCGCTAGCCGGCCGGAAGCACCGCTAACGTGGCGGTGAAGGCGTGCACGTGGTTCGCCCCCGCCACCGGCCCCAGCTCGCCCTGGCAGAAGGCCCCCGCGACGGGCACGCCGAGCAGCTCGTCGACGACCCGGGCGTCGTGGTGGTCCTCGCCGAACATCCGCCGCCCGCGCCCGTTGCAGGCGAAGAGCAGGATCGCCCCCGCGTCCCCGCCGCCGGCGCCGAGCGCGCGGCGCAGGTCGCCGTCGGCGCCCGCCGCGTCGCGCACGTGGAAGCGGAACGTCTGCCCGACGCGCGGCAGGGCCTGCACCGCCAGCCCGCCCGTCGCGGCCTCCACCCCGACGAGCCCGCGCACGAGGAAGTCGCCGACGCCGTAGTCGGGGCGGTTCTCGTCGATCACGATCCCGGCCATCAGGCCCTGGCGGGCGAGCGCGAGGTCGTCGGCGTCGAGCCCGCCGAGGACGCCGTGCAGCTGCTCGACGGCCGGCTTGCCGGCCAGCTCCAGGACGACGCTGCCCTCGGCCCCCGTCACCACCAGGTCGGGGCCGATCGGGCGCGCCCCCTGCGAGACCACCGCCCCGGCCCCCGGCAGGTCGACGGCGAGGACGACGGCGCCGGCGGTGCGCACCCCGTCGGTGGCGATCAGCCGCGCCGAGCCCGGGCCGTAGCCGCCGGTGAAGCCGCCGACGAGGTCGACCCCGCAGCGGTCGGCGCGGTCGGAGAGGTCCTCGGCCCCGAGCGTGAACGGGTCGGCGAAGGCGACGACGAGCCCCGCGTGGTCGGGCAGCTCGTCGGCGTCGTCGAGCGCCGTCACGCCGACGGCGCCGTCCGGCAGGGCGGCGGCCAGGAGGCTCACGGCCGGCGCCTCCTCGACCTCCTCCCCGCGCCCGATCACGCCGCCCGCGATCACGGCCCCCGCGACCTCGGCCGCGGGGAACCGCCGCAGGACCGCGCGGCGCAGCTCGTCGGCCTCGTCGCGGAACGCGTCGGAGGCCGTGATCACCACCAGGGTCGGCGGCGTCCCGGCCAGCTCCGCCTCGAGGTGGTCGGCCGCCACGTCGACCGCCGTGTCGGGGTCGCGGTGGCGGACCAGGTGGGAGGCGTAGCGGGCCACGTCCGAATCATGGCCGCTGGGCGGCCCGCGCGCACGCGCAGGCGGCTAGGCTGCGCCGGAACACCCCGACCGAAAGGGCACCCGTGGCCACGAAAGCCGAGATGGAGACGAGCATGGGGACGATCGTGCTCGAGCTCTTCCCCGAGGACGCGCCGAAGACCGTCGACAACTTCACGAAGCTGGCGGGCGAGGGCTACTACGACGGCCTGATCTTCCACCGGGTGATCCCCGACTTCATGATCCAGGGCGGCTGCCCGCAGGGCACCGGCACCGGCGGCCCGGGCTACACCTTCGAGGACGAGCAGAACGCCCACAACGTGGACCGCGGCAAGCTCGCGATGGCCAACGCCGGCCCGAACACGAACGGGTCGCAGTTCTTCATCGTCACCGCCGCCGACTGCAACTGGCTGAAGGGCAAGCACACGGTCTTCGGGGAGGTCGTCGAGGGCATGGACATCGTCGACGCGATCTCGAACGTGGACCGCGACGGCCGCGACATGCCGCACGAGCCCGTCACCATGACGGTCCGGATCGTCGAGGGCTAGCGCCCCGCCCCGACCCCGACTTCGCGGCATCGGATACGATGTCGGCGGCAGATCAGGGGACCGCCGGGTCTCCATCGCGAGACCGGGAGGAACGTCCGGACACCGAAGAGCAGCGTGCTAGGTAACGCCTAGGCGGGGAAACCCGACGGCAGAGCGCCACAGAGAACAGACCGCCCGCCTCGGCGGGTAAGGGTGAAACGGTGCGGTAAGAGCGCACCAGCGGCGCCGGTGACGGCGTCGGCTCGGCAAGCCCCACGCGGTGCAACGCCAAACAGGGACGATGAGGCGGCTCGCCGAGTCCCGGGTAGGCGGCTCGAGCGATCCGGCGACGGATCGCCTAGATAGATGGTCCCCCTCGACAGAATCCGGCGTATCGATCTACCGCATCGACGCCCCCGCCTCGGCGGGGGCGTCGTCCTATCCGCCCGTCCACCGGGGCCCCGGGCCGCGATAGGCTGAACGCCGTGATCGCCTCCGTCTCCCTCGTCACCTACCCCCGCGAGGAGCTGCGCTGGGCCTTCGGGCGGATGGGGCTCGACCGCCCCGACCTCGCCCAGGTCCCCGGCCTGCGCTTCCGACGCCTCGTGGGCACGGCCCAGGGGCGCTCCTTCGCCTGGAAGCCCGACCTCCTGCGCTGGGGCCTCGTGGCCGCGTGGGACGACGAGGCCGACCTCGACCGCTTCCTCGCCGAGTCGCCGATCGCGGAGCGCTGGCGCGAGCACGCCTCGGAGGTCTGGACGGTGCGGATGGTGCCGGTCAAGTCCGCCGGCGCCTGGGGCGGCTCGAACCCGTTCCCCGCGCAGGAGCCGCCGCCCGGCGACGGCCCCTACGCCGTGATCACCCGCGCCACCCTGCGCGCGCGCCGCACCCGCCGCTTCTACGGCGCCGTCCCCCCGATCGACCTCGACCTGGCCCGCGCCGAGGGCCTCGTGGGCAGCATCGGCTTCGGCGAGTCGCCGCTCGGCCGCCAGGGCACGCTGTCGATCTGGACGTCGCTGGACGCCATGAAGGAGTTCGCCTACGCCACGCCCGCACACCGCGAGGCGATGCGCCGCCGCGCGGAGGAGGACTGGTACGCCGAGGAGCTGTTCGCCCGCTTCCGGCCGACCGCGAGCGAGGGCAGCTGGGACGGCGCCGACCCGCTCGCCCCGCTGCTCGCCGCCGCCCGATGATCGCCCTCTACGCGCTCGCCGCGCTCCAGGCCGTCGCCGGCCTCGTCGTGCTCGTGCGCCTGAGCCGCGGTCGCGACCGCGTCCCGCCGCTCGCCCCCGGCGCGCCGGGCGCGCCGGGGGCGCTCACGGTCCTCGTGCCCGCCCGTGACGAGGAGCTGCGGCTCGGGCCGCTGCTCGAGCGCGTCGCGCAGATGGGCCCCGTGGTGCGCGAGGCGATCGTCGTCGACGACGGCTCGACCGACGGCACCGCGGACCTCGTGCGCGCGTGGTCGCAGCGCGACCCGCGGATCCGGCTGATCACCGCCGGCGAGCGGCCCCCCGAGTGGGTCGGCAAGCAGCACGCGCTGCAGGCCGGCCTCGCCGAGGCCGCGGCCGAGTGGTGCCTGTGCCTCGACGCCGACGCCCGCCCCGATCCGGCCCTGCCCGACGCGGCGCTCGCGGCCGCGCTCGAGCACGGCTACGACGCGATGAGCGCGGGCCCGCGCTTCGCGGTCGACACGGCCGGCGAGGCCGTCCTCCACCCCGCGCTGCTCGCCACCCTCGTCTACCGCTTCGGGCCGCCCACGCCGGCCCCGGCCCGCACGGACCGCATCGTCGCCAACGGCCAGTGCCTGCTCGTGCCCACGGAGCGCTTCCGCGCGGCGGGCGGCTGGGCGCCGGTGCGCGCCAACATGACCGAGGACGTCGCCCTCGCCCGCCATCTCGTGCGCGCGGGCTGGCGCGTCGGGATGGCGGACGCCGCCCCGCTCCTCGTCGTCGACATGCACGCCTCCGGCCGCGAGGCGTGGCGCGAGTGGGGCCGCTCGCTGGCCCTGCCGGGCGTCGCCTCCCGGGGCGAGCAGCTCGTCGACGTGGTCACGCTGCTGCTCGTCCTCGCCCTGCCGCCGTGGATGCTGCTGGCCGCGCTCCTGACCGGCTCCTGGTGGGCGGCCGTGCCGTCGCTCGTCCTGATCGGCGTGCGCCTGCTCCTGCACGGGGCGCTGCGCGCCACCTACGACCGTCCCCCCGCCGCCTACTGGCTGGCCCCCCTGGCCGACGGCCTCGCCGTCCTGCGCCTCGCGATCTCCGCCGTGCGCCCCAACCGGCGCTGGCGCGGGCGCACCTACCTGCGCTCGTCCTGATGCTTGGCGATGCCGGCCCGGGCCAGCGCCCGGTCGGCGAGAAAGGCGCGCACGCCGATGAACAGGAGCAGCCCGACCGCGCCCGCCAGCTGCAGGCCCGCGCCGTAGAAGTACCAGATGGCGAAGGGGGTGACCGTCAGGCAGATCTGGATCCCGCGCGCGAACCCGAAGCGCCAGCGCACCGCGAGCAGCACCACCGCGCCGATGATCGAGGCGAGGGGGACGATCACGATCGCGCCCCCGGCCAGGCAGAGCAGGCTGCGCCCGCCCCGGAACCCCATCGTGGCCGGGAACATGTGCCCGAGGACCGCGCCGATCCAGCCCAGGATCGCGCCCTCGAGCCCCGCCACCGCGTACCCGAAGCCCGCCCCCGCCGCGCCCTTCGCGGCGTCGAGCAGGAGGATCGGCAGCGCGGCCCGCGAGCCCAGGAGCGCGCGGGCGTTCCAGTAGCCGGGGTTGAGGTCGCCGACCGCCCGCAGGTCCGCGATGCCGTGGCGGCGCGCCACGAGGTTGGCGACGGGGATGCACCCGAACGCGTAGCCCATGGCGAGGGCGCCGGCCAGCCAGGCGTACGTCACGCCGGCTCGCGGGCGAGCTCGTCCGCGATCGCGCCCGCCACCACGAGCCGGTCGATCGCGCCGTACGCGCCCGGCCCCCAGGGCCAGCGCGTCAGCCACTCGACGAGGCTCCAGATCGCCGCGCGCGCCTCGGGCGAGCGCGGGTCCTCCGTCACCAGCGCGTGGGTGCGCTCGGCGAGCTCGAGCGTGCGGCGCGACTCGCGCCCGTGCACGCAGCGGTGGCGGACGAGCACCACCACCCGCGCCACCAGCCGCTCGGCGAAGCGCTCGAGGTCGCCGACGGCGTCGCCCTCGAGCTCCGCGTAGAGGTCGCGCTGGGCACGGGTCAGGAGCAGGTCGTCGGTCTGGAGCACGCCAAGAGGATAGAGGGGCCGCTGCCCGCGCACGGGGCCGCCGGGACGCGCGTGACGGAAACGGATCAGCCGAACGGGAAGCCGGCCGGCGCGCGCGGCGTCAGCCGCCCGGCACGCGTGGTGAAGCGGTACTCCGGGTGGTACGGCGCGTCGAAGACGGTCTGCGACCGGCCCGCCCGGTCGTAGTAGACGACGATCGGCGCGTCGCCGAGGCGCTCGCGCACGAAGGCGACCACGTCCGCGCGACGCGACTCGCCGGAGGCCACCGCCACCACCCTGACCGAGGGGTTCGCCGACGCGTACCGCGCGACCTCGGGCGCATTGCCCTGGCAGGCCCCTCAGAAGGGGTGGAAGAACATCACGACCGACGGCTTGCCCTTGAGGGCGCTCGGGGTGATCGAGCCGTTCACGACGCGGGCCGCGTTCGCGGGCGCCGCGGCCAGCGCCACGGCGGCGAGCGCGGCCGCGAGGACGAGGAGGCGCCGGGGGCTCATGCCCCGCAGTTCAGCACATCCCCCGCGCCGCGTCAGGCCGCGGGGGCGTCCTCGAGCACGGAGCCGCACTCGCGGCAGGCCCAGGCGGCGTGGCCGCCGCGGCGCTCCACGCGCAGGGTCTCGCCCGCGCAGACCACGCAGGTGCCCTCCGCGCCGGCCGGCGCGTGCGTGTCGGCCCAGGCGGCCAGGAGCTCCTCGAGGGTGCGGGTGGCGGGTGCCGTCGCGTCCATGTCGAGCAGAAGCATGACTCAGATCCTCCGGAAGACGCCCACCACGACGCCCATGACGACGACGTGGTCGGGGTAGAAGGGCTGCAGCGCGTCGTTCTCGGGGTCGAGCCGGACGCGGCCGTCGATCTTGCGCACCCGCTTCACGGTCGCCTCGTCGCCGTCGACCAGGCAGGCGGCGATCTCGCCGTCGGCGCAGTCCTCCTGGCGGCGGATCACGACCGTGTCGCCGTCGAGGATGCCCGCGTTGACCATCGAGTCGCCGCGCACGGCGAGCAGGAAGTTCTCGCCGCTGGCCGTGATCTGCTCGGGCACCGCGATGTGCTCCGTGATGTTCTCCTCGGCGAGGATCGGCGAGCCCGCGGCGATCGCGCCGACCATCGGCAGCATCCGCACGCCGGGCAGCTCGATCGGCTCCGGGCGCCGCGCCTCGCGCTCGCGCCGGCGCTCGCCGAGGTCGATCGCGCGCGGCTTCGTGGCGTCGCGGCGCAGGGCGCCGCTCTGCTCGAGCGCCTTCAGGTGGGCGTGCACCGTCGAGGGCGAGGTCAGGCCGATCGCCTCGCCGATCTCCCGCACGGTGGGCGGGTAGCCGTGCTGCTCCATGTACTGCTCGACGACCTCGAGCACCTCTTGCTGTCGCTTGGTGAGCGCCACGCGGGCCTCCAATCGAACGGGTGTTCGTGCGCAGGATGGCACATCGAACGCGTGTTCGCAACCCCGCTGCATCCGGTCGCCGCCGCCGGCGCGCCATGCGCGCCCGGATTCGGGTAGCCTTCGGGCTCCACGCGCTGGTGGCGGAATTGGTAGACGCGCAAGGTTGAGGGCCTTGTGCCCGCAAGGGCGTGGAGGTTCAAGTCCTCTCCAGCGCATGACGCGACGGCCCCCGGGATCCGGGGGCCGTCCGTCGTTCAGGGGGAGGTCGTGCCGCGCGCGGTTGTCGGGGCGCGCTCCCGGTTGGTGGCCTAGCGCCCGGCCGCCGCGTGGGCCGCGCGCTTGGCGGCGCCGATCGCGGCGTGGGCCGCGTCGAGCTCGCCGGCCGCGATCTGCGCGTCGATCGCGTCGGCCTGCGCCTGGGTCAGCGCGCCCTTCGCGAGCAGGCGGTCGACGCAGGTCGACAGGGTCTCGGCGCGGACCGCCGTGAAGGCCCGGTCGACGACGGCCCGGTCGAGGCCGAGCTGGGTCGCGAGCGCGGCCTGGAAGGCGGCCTTGCGCTCCTCCTTGCCGGCGATGCCGCGGACCTGCTCGTGGGCGCTCTGCATCGCCGTGCGCACCGCGGACTCCTCGAGCCCGAGCTTGCCGGCGAGCTGCGCCGCGCTCGGGCCGCGCTGGCCGCGGGCCGGACGGTCGGGGCGGGCCCCGTCCTCGCGGGCGCCCTCAGCGCGCTGGCCGTCGGCGGCCTGCGCCCCGGCCGCCGCTGCGGGGCGGTCGTCGGCGTGGTCGTGGGCGAGCGCCCCGGCGGGCAGGGCGAGCGCCGCGGTGGCGATCAGGAGGGCGGCGAGCCCCCGGCCGGTCATGATGGTGCGTGCGGTCATGTCCTCGTGCTCCTTCGTCTCTCGGGGCCCGCCTCCGCGACGGGCCGACGAGCCGGACGGTGCCGCGCCCACATGAGCGTTTCCTGAGATCGCTGAGCGCCGGCTGAGAACGGCGTCAGATCCCGGCGCCCCGCGCGTCGTCTGTGGTGCACGGGGCGGGACCGCCCCGCCCACTCCCGGACAAAGGACCACCGCACCATGCCCCGCACCCGACTCCGCGGCGCCCTCATCGGCGCCGCCGCCCTCGGCGCCCTCGTCGCCGTCCCGGCCGCCCAGGCCTACGACGGCGACTGGCGGATCGCCGGCGAATTCGAGCGCTCCACCTCGCCGAGCTTCTACGGGGGCTTCAACCCCAACGACGTCGATGAGGTCGAGGCCGTCTTCGACAACCGCGCCAAGACCCTCCGCGTCGACCTCGAGTACTTCCAGACGCCGGAGCGCGGCAACGTCTACATCAACTTCGGGCGCGGCCAGGCCGACGGGTCCTGCCAGACCGGCGTGATGGACATCGCGATCAACGCGCGCGACATCGTCGGGCCGTCGCGCACCGAGTACGCCTGGACGACGTCGCGCTACACGCCCCCCGCGGGCGAGGGCTGGACGTACGTGGGCCGCTTCTCGGCGCAGGGCTACTGGCGCTACCAGTGGAGCCGGATCGTGTCCGGCCTCGACCAGGAGCACTACGAGCGCGTCGCCACCCTCGAGCTCGACGGCGTCGACGGCGCCCTGACCGACGTGGAGCGCCTCGACAACGGCGCGACCGAGATGTCCTGGTCGTTCGGCTCGCCGCTCCTCAACGGCATCCAGGCCGACTGCCTGGAGATCCAGGTGCCCGGCCGCCGCGCGCCGTTCACGGTCGCCCCGCCGGCGACCGCCCCGGCCCCCGCGCCCGCCCCGGCCCCCGCGCCGGAGCCGGCTCCGGCGCCCGCGCCGACCCCGGCCCCCGAGGCCGGCGACGACACGACGGAGACGTCGCTCGACGACATGATCGTCAGCGCCGGCCGCCGCGGCACGTCGATCGAGCTGCGCATGACGGGTGACGCCGAGAAGGTGCAGATCCGCGTGCGCCGCGCGTCGAAGACGCTCGCCTTCCGCGGCCGCGTCGTCCTGAAGAACCAGGACGCCGCCGTCCGCTGGGTGATGGTCCGCTTCTCGGACGGGGCCGACTGGTCCGACTGGGAGCGGGTCCAGGTCCGCTGATCCGCCTCGCCGCGCCCGCCGACCGGCCATGGCCGGCGGGCGCGGCGACCCCGGGCGCGTAAGCGCCCCCCGCGGGCCGCCGACTGGCGGGCATCCCACCGGAGGCCCGCCGATGCACCGCTCCCGCACCCCCCTCGCCGCCCTCGTGGCGGCCGCGCTCCTCGCCCTCGCCCCCACGGCGGCGGCCCACCCGGGCGACTGGTCCCTGGGCGGCGCCTTCGAGCGCACCGTCGCGCCCTCCTTCCAGGGCGGCTTCGTGCCCGACGACGTCGACCGCGTCGACGCCGTCTTCGACAACCGCGCCAAGACGCTGACCCTGTCGCTGCGCTTCTTCCAGGCGCCGACCCGCGGCGAGCTCCTCGTGGAGCTCGGCCGGGCGCCCGGCGACGGCACCTGCCTGACCGACGCGGCGGCGATCCGGATCACGGCCGCCGACCTGCCCGTCGTGCGCACGGAGACCGTCACCGAGCGCACCTGGGTGCCCGACCAGCACCGCTGGACCTTCTCCGCGGCGTGGCCCGGCACGGGCTGGACCTACCTCGGCTGGGACGCCTGGCGCGCCCGCCACCGCTGGCTCAGGCCCGGGCACTGGGAGACCCGCACCACGACGCGCGAGGTCGTCGACGTCGACCCCGCCGTCCACGAGCGCACGGCCGTCCTCGAGCGCGACGGCGTGGCGGGGGCGCTGCCGGTCGCGATCCGCGTCGGCCACGCGGACACCCAGCTGGCCTGGACCTTCGCCCACCCCCTGCTCGACGGCCTCGCCGCCGACTGCCTCGAGGTGCGCGTGCCGGGCCGGCTCGCCCCCTTCGCGGTCGTGCCGCCCGCCCCGCCCGCCCCGGAGCCCGCGCC
>CAIQOY010000025.1 GCA_903873565.1 uncultured Actinomycetes bacterium | reverse complement strand
TCGGCCCGCCCGATCAGGCGGTCGCCGACGAGCAGCGGCAGCACGTAGTAGCCCCAGCGCCGCTTGGCCTTGGGGGTGTAGATCTCGAGCGCGTGCCGGAAGCCGAACAGCCGCTCCGTCTCGGTGCGGTCCCAGATCAGGTTGTCGAAGGGGCACAGGAGCACGGCAGGTGCCGGCCGCTGCGCGGGTTCCGCCAGCGCGGCGGGGTCGGCGAGGCAGGCATGGTCGCCCACCCGGACGCGGACGAGCCGGCCCGCGTCGACCAGATCCGTCGCGGCGGCGCGCACGGCGCGCGATCCGCCCGCGACCCGGAAGTAATCGTGCACGCGCGCCTCCGTGGCCACCCCGCGGGCGACGACGGCGCGCTCGACCCGCCAGCGCAGGACCGCGTCGGGGTCGGCGACGGGCGCGAGCTGCGCCGGCGTGTGGAGCCGCTCGGGCAGGTCGTAGACGCGGGTGAAGCCGCGCCGCTCGCGCACCGCCAGGCGACCGGCCGAGAACAGCGCCTCGAGCACCTGCTTGGCCTCCGACCACTCCCACCAGCCGGGCCGGCCGGCGCCGCCGACGTCGGCGGCGCTGATCGGCCCGTCGGCCTCGACGCGGCGCATGACGTCACGGGCCAGCCGGCGGTGGCGGCGCAGGACGTCGCCGTACCAGCGGTGCTCCGTCTCCGCGAGCATCGCCCCCCGGAACCACGGCAGGTCGTCGGCGTGGATCAGGCTCGCCTCGTGCGCCCAGACCTCGGCGATCCGGCCCGACCGGCGCAGGCCGTTGAGCGTGCCCGCGGGGACCCGCCCCAGGCGCGCGGCGAGGGTGAGCCGGTGGGCGCGGGCCACGGCGGTGACGGAGTCGATCTGCACGCAGCCGAGCCGGCGGATCGCCTCGGCGACCTCGTCGGGGCCGGCGACGCGGTGGCGGACCGCGAAGCCCTGACGCGCGACGATCAGCTGGCGCGCCTCAGCCGGGGCGAGCGCCTCCATCTCAGTGGCGGAAGTGCCGGCGCCCGACGTGCACCATCGCGCGCCCGACGGCGTCGACGGCGGCCGTCACCTCGTCGTCGCGCTTGGCGCCGCCCGGCTGGATCAGCGCGGTGATGCCGGCCTCGAGGGCGAGCTCGGGGCCGTCGGGGAACGGGAAGAAGGCGTCGGAGGCGAGCACGGCACCGGGCCGCGTGTCGTCGGGGGTCTTCTCGACGGCGATCCGCACGGCGTCGACGCGGCTCATCTGCCCCGCGCCGATCCCGAGCGTGGCGCCGTCGCGGGCGATCACGATCGCGTTCGAGGAGACGTGGCGGCAGACCCGCCACGCGAACAGGAGGTCCTCCCACTCGCGCGCGTCGGGCTGGGCGGCGGTCACGACCGCCATCGCCGCCTGCGGCTCGTCGGCGCGGTCGGGCTCCTGCACGAGCATGCCGCCGGGCACCGGCCTGAGGTGCCGCACGGGCCCGCGGCGGGCGGGATCCGCGTCCTCGAGGAGGCGCGTCGAGGCGCGCACCGACAGGGCCTCGAGGGCGCCGGGCTCGTAGCCGGGCGCGATCAGCACCTCGAGGAACTGCTCGGCGAGCTC
>CAIQOY010000024.1 GCA_903873565.1 uncultured Actinomycetes bacterium | reverse complement strand
CTGCTTGAGCGCGTTCAGGCGGGTCAGGGTGTCGACCAGGATCACGCCGAGCACCGCCAGCACGATGATCCCGAGCCCGCCGCCGAAGTAGCCGCCGTAGACCGCCGCCGCGAAGATCCCGAGCGCCGGGCCGAGCAGGCGCTCGGGTCCGCCGTCGGCCACGCGGGAGATGCGCTCCGCGACGCGCCGCTTGACCGCGTCGCCCAGCGCGAGCACCGCGACGGCGGCGAGGATCAGGACCGGCACCAGCACCGCGAACACGGACTCCGGCGTGAGCAGGAGCAGGGCCGCGCCGGCGAGCCCGCCCAGCGCCGCGGCCGGCATCAGCACGCGCAGGCGCCGCCCCTGGCGGTCGAGGTCCGAGCGCTGCGCGAGCGTCCCGCCCAGGTACCCGGGCACGAGCGCCACGGTGTTGGTCACGTTGGCGCTGATCGGCGGCACCCCGAGGGCCAGCAGCATCGGGAACGAGATCAGCGTGCCGCCGCCGGCGAGCGCGTTGACGATGCCCGCGATCAGGGCGGCGAGGCCCGCGAGGGCGAGTTCACCCGGCGTCATGCCGGGAATCTACGCGCTCTGCGGCTGCTCGCGACCCGCGCGGTGCTGCTCGATCTTGCGCTTGACGCGCTGCAGGGCGTTGTCGACGGCCTTCGGGTCGCAGCCCGCACGGGCGGCGATGGCCTCGTAGGAGTCCCCCGACATGAACGCGGCGAGGACGTCCGACTCGAGCGGCGACAGCGTGCTGCCGAGCATGTCGACCAGCGACTCGAGCTCGTCCGTCGAGATCACGCGCGAGGCGGGGTCCATCGTGGGCGAGCCCGCGATCGCGTCGCCGAGGGTGCAGTCGCCGCCCTCGGGATCGCTGCCGGCCGGGGTGTGGCTGAACGAGATGTACCCGTTGAGGGGCTGGTGCTTGTTGCGGGTCGCGCCCTTGATCGCCGTGATGATCTGGCGCGTGATGCAGAGCTCCGCGAAGGAGCGGAACGACGTCTCGCGGTCGACGCGGTAGTCGCGGATCGCCTTGTAGAGGCCGATCAGGCCCTCCTGCTGGAGGTCGTCGGCGTCGCCGCCGGCCAGGAAGTAGCTCGAGGCCTTGAGGCGCACGAACGGCTGGTAGCGGCGGATCAGCTGGTCGAGGGCCGCATCGTTGCCGTTGCGGGCGCGGAGGACGAGGGCCAGATCGCCCTGGTCACGCCGCTGGCGCGCCGCGGGATCGGCGGCGGTGCGGGCGGTGGCTGCTCGGGCGGTCGGCATGGTCCTCCTGTCCTTCGTCGTCACCCTCACCTTCAGATAGAGGGTCATGACGGACATCCGCACCATGCCAGACGCGTCGGGCAAATACAAGGGCAATTGCAAAATCAATAGCCAAAACCCTAATTTGCCTGCAAACCGTTACATTCCCGCGGACTCAAGGACCCCGCGGAAATCGCTTTTCCATGCGGTACCGCGGGATCGAATAGGCCGTCGACTAACCGGTGGTCCCGACCTGAGCCTGAGGAATCGCGCTCAGCGGGCGCCGCGCTGGCGCACGGCCTCGTAGAGCAGCACGCCGGCGGTCACCGACACGTTCAGCGAGTCGATCCGCCCCGCGATCGGCAGGGCCACAGCGGCGTCGCAGGCCGCGCGCACGCGCGGGCGCAGTCCCGCGCCCTCCGCCCCCAGGACGAACACGCAGCCGTCCGTGTAGTCGGCGTCCGCGTACGGCACGGCGCCGTCGGCGGCGGCCGCGTACGTCCACAGCCCCGGCCGCTTGGCCCGGCCGAGCCAGTCGGCGAGGTTCGGGGCCACCGCGATCGGCAGGTGCTCGACCGCGCCCGCGCTGGCCTTGGCGACGGCGGCGGTGACGATGGCGGAGCCGTGGCGCGGCACCACGAGCCCGTCGGCGCCGGCGCACTCGGCGCTGCGCGCGATCGCGCCGAGGTTGTGCGGGTCGGTGACGCCGTCGAGGGCGACCACGAGCGGCGCGGGGCCCTCCAGCAGCGCGTCGGGGTCCGCGTAGGGGAACGGCGCGACGCGGGCCACGAGGCCCTGGTGGTCGGCGCTGTGGGCGAGGTTGCCGATCTCCCCCGCATCGGCGACGCGCACCGGGCACGGCGCCTCGTCGAGCCAGCGCAGGGACTCGCGCGCCTTCGCCGTGGCCAGGACCTCGAGCACCTCGCGCCGGCCGCGCAGGGCCTCGCGCACGGGCTGGCGCCCGTAGACCAGGTCCGCCTCGCTCACGGCGCGGGCGCCAGCTCGGGGCCGTCGGGAAGGTCCTGCACGACCCAGCCGAGCGCGCGCAGCTCGTCGCGGATCCGATCGGCGCGGTCGAAGTCGCGGGCCGCACGGGCCGCCTCGCGCTCCTCGAGCAGCGCCACGGCCTCGGCCGGCGGCCCCTCGGCGCCCGCGGCGAGGCCGGCGAGGCCGAGCACGTCGAGGCACTCGACGAGCAGGGCGCGGGCTCGGGCCACGTCGCCCGGCTCGCACCCGCCGGCGTCGATCGCGGCGTTGAGGGCGCGTACGAGGTCGAACAGCGCCGCGAGGCCCTCCGGGGTCGAGAAGTCATCGTCGAGGGCCGCGCGGAAGCGGGCGTCGGCCGCCGCCGCCGCCGCGGCCAGCGG